>CAYZQU010000279.1:0-2922 GCA_964480645.1 uncultured Ruminococcus sp.
GCGACTGCGCGGTTGCAATTAGCTGTCGTTTCTGCGAAGGCTCTATTTTTTGTGCCTCGGAATCTTCCGAGATGTACTTATACATCTCAAAAAACCACGCCACCAAAAGGTCGAGCGTTACCTTGTCAAACTCTTGCCTTGTCATAAATTCACCCCCTTCCGGCGAATTTTCGCGTTTCCGAAGGAAATCGCAGTCGCTCCGACTGCGAAGCGAAAATTTGAGATTGAAGCCGAAGGCTTCATTCGACCTGCCATCATCAGCGCGGGTAGGTCATCTCCCGCGTACAGACAGCCGAGGCTGTCCGTTTCGGCTTTCAAATGCTTTTTAATACCGATTTACAATTTAATACCGATTTACAAAGTGATTTAAGCTCATCGAAGTGCGCGGCAATGAAGTCACATATAACCTCTTCGCTTGCGCCCTCAAGGTCGCTCCTGTATGAAAATGCTATCGCGTGAACCAGCTCGTGAATCAGAATCTGTTTGTAAATCGGCGCGGCGAGACCACTGTCTATGTAGATTTCGCACTTCCTCAGTTGAGTAATCCCGTATGCGTCCTGCTCGCCGTCCTCGTCAACAAGCTCCTCGTGCGTGCTGTCAACGATAAATACCCGCCATTTTATCCTATTAATTTCTATCGCTACTTCCATTTGTCCGCTCCTTTCCAAATTTGTCCACCTCCGCGCATAGCTCACCGACGAGCTGCGCCGCCTTTGCCATATCCGTCCTGATTGCCCGGAGACCGTCGACTAAGTCCTGCTCAATCGGCGGCTTATCCTCAATAACGTGTACATACACATTATCCTCGAACCACTCAAATGCTCGTGCGCAAAAGTCCCACTCCGCCTCCTCGCGGTCAACGAAATAGTGTCCGCAAGAAACGCCAAAGCCGCTTTCATCGACTTTCCATACGGCATATGGACTCGGCGCGGTGTGTGACTGTCCCATTACATAACCGTTCGCCTCGGCAAGGATTGCGTAGGACTGTACATGTAATCCAATATGCATAATTTCCCTCCTATCTGATGATTTTGCACTCGATTGCAAAACCTCAACTGTGAATTATATTCCTACGCAGTCGCGCGGATCGCAGAGTATATCGCCATATGTAACCGAATCTGTTCCCGGAATAATATCATCAAAAGAAACTGCTCTATATTCCGGGCGGCGTTTTTGCTTTTCACGCTCACTGCATACTTCCGACCGCATACAACGATAAGCAATTGTCGAAAAACTGTATTTGTGCAAATTGATTCTGTCAAACCAAAGCTTAACCGCGTGTAAATACCCGAAAATTACGACATCATACCAATCCTCAAAAGACAGTTGTTTAAACTGTAGGTATCGGTATACGAGACGGTGATTTTCCTCGGCAAAGGCGCGTTCTTCATCGCTAAGAGCCTTTTTTGCCGTCTTTACATAATGTTTTCCGCAAACAAGATACTCTGCCGGGAATCCAAGCTCCACAAGTTTAGCACCTATTTCAGAGGAACATAGATTCCTTGCTTGCTCGTAACCTGCTATCGCAGTTCGGGTTATCCCCAGTCGCTGCGCTAACGCCCGTTGTGTCAACCCCGATTTTTTGCGCCACTCCCTTAGCACGCTCGGAAAATCTGTTGTCACTGTCATAATGTTCCCCCTACTCCACAAACGTCCGCTTGATGTAGTCAAACACCCCGAAGAAATCCCCGTTAACATAAACATTGCCGATTGTGTCCTCGTCAAGTGTAATCTCAAGATACCTGACCTTAACGCCCAGCTCGTTCAGTGCTGCTAAAACGAGGGGCTTTTTGTCTTTAATTTTCACGATATTTCCCTCCCTATCATCTCATCGGTGGAGCAGCGGAACACGTCCGCCGCCGCCACAACAACTCTGAGTGGCGGCACTTTGTACCCCGTTTCATAGCTGTTTACGCTTTGTTGTGTTATTCCGATGCGCTGCGCGAGGTCGGATTGCGTCATACAGCGTTCCTCGCGCTTTTTCCGTAATATGTCGCCGAATTTCATCTTAAAACCTCCTTCCAAAAGCTCCGGAAAGCCTTTTTAACTGTCATCACTTATCACTCTGTTTGTTTCCAAAACCGTGGTGGTGATAAATGTTATCATCCACTCTGCCGTCTCCTCAAACGGCTTACCGGATGCGTTTGCTTGCGCACTGATCAGCGCGTAAAGAATCCTTGCACTCTCAGCCATAAGGCTTCGTGTATCGCCTTCCAGTGTTGTCTGTTTGCCTTTTACAACTATCATTTTTACCCTCCTTCTTTTCAAAAGCTCCGGAAAGCCTTTTTAACCGTTGATTTCCGCGAACAGACTTGCGATTTCGCTGTTAAGCTCCGCTATCTCCTCCGCGCGTTCCACCGTGTAGGGCTTTGATGGCGTAAGCTCATCCGCACCAATTTCTAAATTTTCATAGTCCAAAATAATTACCTCCTAACTATTGATTTTCACCGCCCGTTGTGGTATAATGTGGTAAGGAGGGAGGTGAGAATATGTTGTGTAAAGATGCCCTAAAGCGATTAAATGAGTGGTTTGGTCTGTATATTGCCGATGAAAAGACTCTTAAAGCAAATGCAGACTATATAGACAAACACAAGTATGAAGGTGTTTATAAATTCTTGAGGGATCACGAAAATAGCATTGATGATGCTGTTCATTTATTAGCGGAGAAATCCCAAGACAACAGCTTTTCACGGGAGTACGTCCAAAGTTTATTGACAGATAGCGATATTGCCTTTGGAATAAATCTGCGTTATATGTTCTTTTCGGAATACTTAGAAGAAAATCCCGATAAGGAAATCATCCTAAGCGATTTTGAACCGCAATTTATACTTGACTGTTTCGTGAACTACCCCAAATAACTTATACATCCGAATTCGCTTCTTTGATCCTTTTTATGCAGGCTTCAAACCTCGGTTTAATGCT
>CAYZQU010000280.1:0-1441 GCA_964480645.1 uncultured Ruminococcus sp.
TCCCATACTGAAATTAAAACGCTCAACTGTAAATGTTACGCTGACTTTATCCAATGTGCTGAACAGTTGTGAACGCACAATCTCATAGCCTCGCAAATCAAAATCACCCGCACGAGCCGCAATCTGTTTCGACGCGTTTTCCTCTTTTGGCAAAACACCTTCGGAAATTTCTATATAATCATCAGGCTTAAACCCCGACCAGCGCGGATTTATCAAAACAAACCCTTGTAACGCTCCATTGGTGACCACCTTAAGTTTTGGTAAAATATCGGAATTTTTGTATTTTGCATTGTCGATGCGTTGTTGCACCGCAAGGAAATCCGAGCGCGTAATTATCGCTTCGTGGTCGTCCTTCCAACGGTATTGCGTCCTGTCGCCGCGGTTTTTCTTTGATTTGTGATTGCAATAATCCGGAGTAAATGTTTTTCGCGCCAGAACATCGCCGCAATGACGTTCGTTTCGCAATACGCTTAAAACACTTTGCGCGTTCCACTTTGTACTGCCGCTTTTAGTCCGCCTGCCGAGTTCCTCAAGTACTTCCGCTATTCGTTTGCAGGGAATTCCGTACAAATACATAAAGAATATCAGTCGGACAGTACGAGCCTCGGATTCGTTAATGACTAATTTTCCGTCTTCATCCTGATCATAACCCAACAGCGCGGGTGTGAGTAAAATTCCATGACTAAATCTCATTTCAATTGACGCGTTCATTATTGAGCTTTTTATGCGCGATTCTTCTTGAGCCATTGACGCAAAAAAGCTCAACTGCTGTTCATTTTCACTCTTTGTTGAAAGCATGTGTTCCGACTCAAAGTAAACACTCACTGGACGAGGCAGCTCTTTTAAGGTTGAAAAGGTATTAAGGCAATCTTTGGTATTTCTTGCAAAGCGGGATACCGTTTTAGTGATTATCATATCTATCTTGCCTGCCTTGCAATCCTCAATCATTCGGTTAAAAGAGTCTCGGTGCAGCAAAGATGTGCCCGTTATTCCCTCATCGGCATATATACCTGCTAAAGTCCAATTGGGGTGACGTAATATCATATCCTCGTAATAATTTTTCTGAAGCTCATACGAACTTGTCTGTTGAACGCTGTCTGTTGAAACACGGACATAGACCGCAACGCGGCAATCGGAATCGCCAAAAAAATCTTCCGGTTCACGCGCGGGGATCACTTCGGCTTTTGCGATGTCGACTCCCTTGTAGCGCTCTCGAATTTTAGCTTTACGCAATTCTTTTTCCGTCATATTATCCCTCCTGCTTATAAATATAGTATAATTGATTCAGAACAAAAAGTAAACAAGCTGACGGCACTGCTTGTCGCGCTGACAGCTTCATTTTTAAAAAATAAGGACGGATTATGTTATGAAACTTGATTATAAGCGCATTGGAATGCGAATAAAGAAAAACAGAAAAATACTAAAAATAACCCAGGCAGAG
>CAYZQU010000280.1:1451-2857 GCA_964480645.1 uncultured Ruminococcus sp.
TTATCTTTCTACGGAATACATAAGCCAAATTGAGCGGGGAGTACGGCATCTCAGTCTCGACTCGTTAGCGAACATCGCTATCGAGTTGGATACTTCCGTTGATTCGCTGCTGTTTGGTACATGTTTTTCCAATGCTGAAAAAAGCAAATGCGAAAACAAATCGTTTTCCGAATACAGTAAAATCGAACAGGACGTTATGCCGAAAATATTTTCGGCTATAAAAACAATTCTACACGAGTATAATATTGATATTTAAGGCAAGTGGACGGATTTCAAGCATACGGTTGTTTTTGATTGTGACAAAGATATCACAGTAAATATGACGACTTATATATTCTCGAAATATTTTTTACAAGCTTACAGAATTCCTCACGCAATTCGAGCGGCGAAATTATTTCCGCTTTATTGCCAAAGCTGAGAACGAATCCGAAAAAATTCTGCTTATCCGACCATGTGTTGATAATTTCAATACTGCTGTCGACATTGAAATGCGGAATCTCAATGCCATACTTATCAATAACCCGCCATTTCATCGAGGCGTCAAATCGCACCGCCGCTGTGATTTTTCCATTCAGATGCCATAAACGATTACATTTGTATGGCGGAACATCTCGGGATTCGCATTTTTTATCTGTGTTTTTCAACTCAAAAATCCGTGTTAACTTAAATAAGCGATAATCCCGACGGGTGGTGCAATATCCCCATACATACCAGCTTGACCATTGAAAAATAAGGTGATACGGCTCAATAACGCGGACGCTTTCGCCGTTTGGAGCGTAATACTTAAACGTTATCATATCCCCGTTTTTAATAGCGTTTTTTATCAGTTCAATCTTACCCGAAACTGCCGACTTATCCCATGCGGCGAGATCTATTATAATTTGCTCTCCAAGCTCGGACATTTTGGAGTTTTCGACAGACAGTTTATACATAAGCTGTTTGTAACGCGGACTGTCACTCACGCTGTCAAGACCTTTCAGACCCGTTAAAATTGCTTTCATATCCTCGGTTGACAGCAGCGCGCGATCAATTTTATATCCGTCCATAATTGATATTCCGCCGCCCTTGCCTTGTGTTGTTACAACGGGTATTCCCGCCATACAGATGTCCTCGATGTCGCGAACAATCGTTCTGCGGGATACCTCGAATTTTTCCGATAGTTCTGCGGCGGTCACTTTATCCTTTTGTAAAAGTATTGATAAAATTCCGATAAGCCTGTCGATTTTCATTTTCTTTACTCCGTCCGTTTTTATTTCATTATACCACATTTTCAACTCCAATGTTACACACTATTGAATTAAGGCATTTATCCTGTTAAAGCTGTAACGCTGTATATATTATAACATATTTATAATTGAAAATCAACTTTGTTATTAATAAAAGCAGTTTTACATGGAAAATCCCAA
>CAYZQU010000281.1:0-2838 GCA_964480645.1 uncultured Ruminococcus sp.
GTTTCTTAGCCATAGATTCCTCCTATAAAAGAAAAAGCACGATTTCTCGTGCTTTCCGTTTTCTTTTTCATTAAGGCTCGAATTCGGATTCGTCCTCGTCCTCATTGGAATTCTGCGATGAGTTTTGAAGCTGTTGTTCGCAGAAGTCGAGCAGCTCATCAATGTTGTTATGACAGTTTTTGAATATAAGATTCAAATCCACATCACCATAAGCGTGTGCGACAATATCCCGCAAACCACATATTTGCTTCCACGGTACTTGTGGATTTTGCGTTCTGAAATCCATCGGTAAATGCTTAACCAGTTCGCCGATTTGAAGCATATTGAAACACACTGAACGTTGGTAGTCCTTATCTTCGAGGAAAATCGAACTTCTGTCGCCGAATCTTTGGACTGTTGTTTTAATATCATTGCAATATGCGGATATATGCTCCAAAATGTTGTCAATCTTGTTTGACATAAAGCGAAATCCCCTCTCTCTTAATGTTGGCATAAAGTTTTTTTGAAAGAGTATCTGCGTAGTCAGCAGTTAATGCGCACTCGCAAACCAAATCCAACGATTTGTCAAGTGCTTCTTGAAAATCAGCATATACACCTCCCAATGCAAACGGTCCTTTCAGCTCCTTATATGCCATCATCAAATCCACATCGCTTTCCTCGGTAGCCTCGCCGCGGGCATAGGAGCCGAAAAGTGTTACCTTATCAAGTTCATATTTTTCGGCAACCGGCTTTATCCTTTCGCGGATTTCGTCAATCGTGTAGATTTTGCCCATATCATCAGCCCCTTTCAGTGGTCTTTACTATATTGTAACCTATTTAAGTCAATTTGTCAAGAGCAATCCCGACAATATTTTTCTTTCACTATTTTAAGAGCGGCGGATATATCGGTTGCACTCACGCCGTGACACTTCGCGGACTCAATCACGGAATTAATGCGCCGGGCAATGAGTTTTTCGGTCGTGTCATTTATATCATGAACATAGCTCCCGCGATTTGACATTTTTATGTAGCCGTCACGCTCCAACTTTTGATATGCTGTCTTGACGGTGGATATTGAAACGCCGTATTCCGTGCTTATTGCCGTGTAGGTCGGCAAGCGGTCTCGAGGTTTATATTCGCCGTATGAGATTTTGTCCGCGAAGTAGTCATAAATTTGTTCATAAAGCGAAACCCCGCTGTTGGGATTAAGATACAAATCCATATTTTCACCCCCAATACTCCTTATTCGTCCGAAAGCACGGATATAGCGTCGGCTATATCCGCGTCCTCGATGTGTACATATGCGGGAATATTAACCAGATTACACAGCCGCACGATTCCCTTTTTATCGAGCACATCCGCGTGTATACCATTCTCCGCGAATTTACGCTGCAGCTCACTTGCCGCCAGCACCATAGCGGGTTCGTCCGCGCGTTGGGTTGTATCCCAAACGGCAATGTAGTGCTGTCGTTCCAGTGTTTCGCCCGACATAACCATCTCCGCGAGTTCATTCATTTCATTTTTCAGCAGTTTTTTTCGTCCGCCGTCCGCAGACGTGTACAGCTCGTTATACTCCTGCAGAGATTTAGATATATCCACCGGACGGGATACGGCAATGTACTTATACGGTCGTCGGATTTGCGAAAGAGCCGCCGAAAGCTTTTTGCAAAGCTGCTTTTGCTCGGCACGACTGTAAAGCTCAAGGCTAACACCCTCAATTTTGATGAATGAAAAAATCATACCGTCAAGAGTGTAAAGGCAGTTTTCGCCCAAATCCTTGGCGTTTACAAAGTCCTGTGCGGTCTGCTTTGCGGCTTGTTCACGCAGTTCGTCCTCCTCATAGCTCCTCCTGATTTTTTTCTTCTCTTCGTTTTTCTTAAACCAAAACAAAGAACCGCCGCATATAGCGAGCGTTATCAGCGCGATTATGATTTGCATAAAATACCTCCGTTATCTGTCCCAGTCGCAATCCTCATCGTCGTCCTCGTCATACGGTTCCATTTCATTTTCCGAACGTAGTCTTTGTGATAAGTTCGGGATTTTTTCTATGCCGCCAATGTCAATCCCTTTTTTCGCAGCATAATTCCTCAGCCATTCGCTTTTTGTGTTGACAGCCCCGTTGAGATTTATTGTATCGCTTGAACGGTAATCTGTACAACAAGAGTAATAATACGCGTCAGAGTTATAATAGGAATCATCGGGGTAATCGTTTATGTAGGGATTAATTCTGGCTTCCAATTCCGATACCTCATTGTGCTTCGGCGCATATTGCTCGAACCATTCAAAAGCCGCCTGTGACATCTCAAACACGTTGGTCTGAGCGTTAAATTTAATTTCATTTTCAACCTCTGCAGGCGGCAAATCCGCTATCATTGAAGTTGAAGGCAGATCCTCATATTCAGCCCATAACCAATCATAGCCCTTGGATTCCTGTTCCCGCTGCTCGTTGAATTGGGCTACACGGTCAATTGTCTTTTTCAGAAAATCTTCCGTGATATCCTTGCCCTGACTGTCAAAAACAACGGGTAATTCTTTAAGTTCGCCATCAACCAATGCTGTCGCTTTCTTTTTGGGAGTTGCAGTTAATTCAGCATCATTTGAACGTTCAAGGCTTAGCACTATATTGTTCGCAGTGTCATCGAGCACAGTCTGAATATCATCGTAGCTGTGCAGGTCACCGTTTTGACACCATTGCTCGTATATCTCATCCAAAGAATTATTGCTTGACATCAGTGCTTGAAGCTGTTTTGTTGACAATCTTAAATTCTCGTTTTCGATATACTGAGTTATGCTGTCCTTCCAAGTGATTTCATACGCTGCCTCAATGATTCTTTCGGGCGGCTGTGTTTTCATATCGGC
>CAYZQU010000282.1:0-2838 GCA_964480645.1 uncultured Ruminococcus sp.
AGCGACACGGCAATTTTCGCGGATTCCTTCATCACATCACCCAGTGAGCCGGTTAATTCAACCTTTCCATCGCCGTCAAGCACAATAACCTCAAGCGGAAGCATAGTGCCTCCCACGGAAGTCCATGCCAAGCCGTTTACCAAACCGATTTCATCATTCTCGGCAAGCTTTTCGGGCTGATACTTCTTTATTCCGAGAAAATCCGCGATGTTCTTATCGGTTACACGCACGGACTTTTCGCCTTCAATCAGTTTACGCGCGGTTTTACGGCAGATTTCTCCGATTCTGCGCTCCAGCTTGCGCACCCCCGCCTCGCGGGTGTAGGAATCAATAATAGAGTAAATCGCCTTGTCGGTGATTTTCAGCGTCTGCGCGGATTCGCCGTGATTCTTGAGCTGTTTCGGGATAAGGTGTTTTTTGGCAATGTTGAACTTTTCCTCGCGAGTGTAGCTCGACAGCTCGATAACCTCCATTCTGTCCAACAGCGGCGCGGGAATCGTGTCCAGACTGTTTGCCGTAGTGATGAACAGAACATCGCTTAAATCCACGGGAATCTCGATGTAGTGGTCAACAAACGCGTTGTTCTGTTCGGAATCCAACACCTCAAGCATTGCGGAAGCGGGGTCTCCCTTGATGTCATTTCCCATCTTGTCGATTTCGTCCAACAGAATCACGGGATTAATGCTTTTGGCTTGCGACAGAGCCTTGATAATCCGCCCCGGCATAGCTCCGACATATGTCTTGCGATGTCCGCGTATTTCCGCCTCGTCGCGCACGCCGCCCAAAGAGATACGCGCGTACTTCCGTCCGAGCGTTTCGGCGATGGATCTGCCGATAGAGGTTTTTCCCACTCCGGGGGGACCGTACAGACAGATAATTTGCCCTTTGACGTCGGGCGCGAGAGCGCGTACCGAAAGCGTCTCCAGAATGCGCTCCTTAACCTTTTTCAGACCGTAATGGTCGCTGTCCAGTTTCTTTTGCGCTGCGGGAATATTCAGCTTATCCTTGGTTCGCGTATTAAACGGAATCGCCAGCACCGTGTCCAGATAAGTGCGCAGAACAGCGGTTTCCTGAGAAGAACCCGACATTCTCGACAGCTTTTGCGCCTCGCGAATCAGCTTATCCTCGGATTCTTGGGGAAGCTTCAAAGCGCGGATTTTCGCTATATATTCCTCGCTCTCCTGAGGGGTGTCCTCGTCCTCTCCAAGCTCACGGGAAATGGAGCGCATTTGTTCACGCAGGAAATATTCGCGCTGATTTTTGTCGATTCTCTCGTGAACATCCTCGTCAATCTCAATCTCGGTGACAATAATTTCCACTTCGCTCACAATCATCGAGCAAAGCTCCTTAACGCGGTCAATAAGACTGTTTATTTCCAACAGTTTCTGTTTATCGTTGGTTTTGAGAACGATATTGCACACAATCTTATTATAAAGATTGTCAAGCCGTTTTTCGGTGATAATGCTGTTATACAGTTCCTCCGGCATTTTGGGAGTAACCCTCGCATAGCTTTCAAAAGCGCGCATCAGTGTTCTTTGAGCAGCCTGTTCAACCTTTTCATCAATCTTCTGACGACGCTCGGTACAGCGCTTGACTTCAAACTTTATGTAGTCCTTGCCGTTTATGCAATTCACCGATTTTGCCCGATAAAGTCCCTCCACCAGAACTCTTGTAGAGCCGTCGGGAGTGGTCAGCATCTGCTTGACGGAGCCAACTACTCCGATATCGTAGATTTCGTCCTCAGAGGGATTTTCAATCGCGGGATCTTTCTGAGTAACGAGAAAAATCAGTCCATCACCCTTTGAAGCCGCTCGAATCGCGTTTACGGATTTTTCTCTGCCAACATCGAAATGCAGCAGCATAGTCGGAAAAACTACCAGCCCTCTAAGCGTGACGGCGGGAAGAGTCATTGTATTTTTCATAGGTTTAATCCTTTCTGCACTTAAATAAAGTGAGTCTGCACTGAAATAAAGCGGGTTATCAAACCACTTATTCAATTATACATTATTTCTTCCGGATTTGCAAGTATTAATTTATGGACATTATGTGATAATTTGGGGAAATATCGCGTTTCAGAAAATAATGTTCAGAATAAGGAAGATAATCGGAATATGGAGCAAGTAGATCCAGATAGTGTGCCGACCCACCGCCGCAAGCCATTTAATGTGTATGGGATAGAAAAACCGCGGCAGAGAACCGTTTTTTGCCCATTCGCCGAAATAACTTCCGCCAATGAACACAAAAAACCACGGCAGTAACGGAAAGTAATCCCACGATTGAAAACTTGAATTGTAAATTCCGAACGGAAACAGCACTCCAGCATTGTAAGCCGCGCTTGAAATCCCGATTTGAATTGCTCCCGGAATGCCAAAATATCCTCTGTCAATGTTCCATGTACACACCGCCAGAAGTGCGCAAATGATGATTCCTACCCACGATGGCAGCTTTTCAAACACTTCGCCGCACAGTCCGTAAATCAGCATTGAAATCCCCAGGAAATGTAAAATTCCGAATGTAATCGTTACGTCCGCAAAGAACGGCACCACAAACGTTATAATCATTCCGCAGAAGAAACAAATTGCGCCGCGTTTGAGGTTATTGTGTGAAAATCTGCACATACACCCCGAAATGAAGATAAACATTCCCGCAAAGATGTCCCTTGTGATGTTCATAGCCGTGGAACTCATCAGCGGAATATTCACCCCGAACATACCGAGTAAAAACATCGTATGATACACAACCATACACAGGATTGCTAATCCTCGAAGCTCGTCCAGTAATCCGACTCTGTTGCCCTTTTTTACAATTTTTGTATTTTCCATATTTTCCCCAATCTCA
>CAYZQU010000283.1:0-2823 GCA_964480645.1 uncultured Ruminococcus sp.
ACCATCTGGGCGAAAAGCGGTGCGGTTATAGAGGTTCGCTCCACCGGCGTGACGCTGGAGACTCTGCGCGCGGAGATCACCGAGGGAAGTCTTGAATCTGCGGCGATAATCACGTCCTCACCCACTACGGTGAACAATGTGGAAGTTCTGGGCGCGGTGCGAGGATTCGGTACAGAGGATGGACATTTTGATGTTCCGAGAACTATCGAGTTGGGCGCGTTCAAAAGCGATGTGGAAAACACTTTTTCACTTGTTGTAAACGTTCCTGCGGATACTGTAATCGAATGTGCGCCACGGGAAATCAAAATCTCTCCGACTGCGCTTAAAGCGGGACGGAATGAGATTATGATAACAATTTCCGGGATTTCGGCACAGACTCTGCTTTATGCGGAAGTGCTGTTCAAATCGCGCTTTCGGCGGAGAATTTACCTGACGGGAAGACCCAAATCGGACGCTCCGAAAGCAGACAACAAACGAATTTACACTGCCCCGGAGCGGACGGTGGAAGCGGCTGTGGGTGCGCAGACTGCTAAACCCGTAGAATCCGCGCCTGTTTCGGCTCCGCAAACCGATGTGATCTCGCTGAGCACACCCGTTTCCGTTCTGGAAATGAGCCGTGGACAGCGAATTCCGTTGGACAAGTATCTCGGAACAAAGCTGAAAATCCGCTTCACCTGCGAAAAACCCACGGGAATGGAGATAGACCCTTACGCGTTTCTTCTTGATGAAAAGGAACATTCTCTCGGTGATGACGGGTTGGTGTTCTTCGGAAACGAAAGCTCTCCAAAGGGCGAGGTAACTTACTTCCCTGCTGACGGGCATATCGAGATTGACATTGCGCGCATTGACTATCGCGTGCGAAAAATTGCCCTTGCCTACTCAATCTATGCGGGTAGTTCAAGCTACTGCTTTTCGGCGGTGAAAAATCCGCGTGTGGCGATATTCGATGACGAAACGGAGCGCGTTGCTTTCTCTATGGACGGATTAACGCGCGAATCCACCGTAATCGCTCTGGAGTTCTACCTCTACAAGGGTGAGTGGAAAATTTCCGCAGTGGGCGCGGGGTATAACGATGGTATGGCAAAGCTCTGCAACCGCTACGGGATTGAGGTTGAGGGCTGAAAACGTACCGGCGATTTATGGACAAGACTTTAATGATTTGTACAAATTTTGCTCGGTGCGGAATTTGTTATTAAGATACGCAAATTGCAAAAGCGAGTAACGCCGCTGCAGCGGAGCGTAGATAACCGGTGCAAATTTCGCACGCAAGCGGTGTGGTATACGCGCAGCGTGTACCACACCGCTTAGCGAGAGCAAATGGGCGACAGCCCGTTTGCTCGGTGCGGAATTTGTTATTAAGATAAAGGAGTTTCGCGCATTATGGCACAAGCAGAATTCATACGATATGTCGGGTATGAAAACGCCGACAACTTTCGCGGATTCTTAATTGAACAATTTGTCGCGGCGCGGAACGGCGGAATGTTCGTGCGAGACCACCTGCCGATGGCGGGTACGGATGAAATCAGCGCGGCGGCTCAATATACCGCGTCCAGCTTCGACAATGCCGCCGATATAAAAAAGGTGTTGGAGATGTGGCTTCACACGGCGAACATTCCGTGCGATGCCGCTCCCATCGCCGAGATAATGGCAAAAGCGTCCGCAGATTGCGGTGCGAATAAGAAAAACACCTATTTTGTGATTCTGTGCTGGCTGATTAAATACCTCGGCAAACGTCCAAAATCACTGCTGTTTGTCGGAAGCGCGACGCTCCGCGAGCTGTATTTTCTGTGTATGATGTGCGCCGCAGGGGTTAAAGTCACACTGGTAACTTATGGTCTGGATGCGGACTATTCGCGGCTTCAGACCAAGGATATGGTGACAGTCAGGACGGGGCGGCTCTCCGCGCCGATTCAGGTGGATTTTGAGCATATTGACCTCTCAAAGGAGCAGAAGCTCGCCGAAATGCGTGCCGAGGGCGAACGTGTCTCTAATGTTGTAAAACGTCTGGATACCACAGCCGCAGGTGTGTTCGAGGACATCTTAAAGGACCGCAAAACGCGTGTAATCCAAAGCGGCGGGATTTACTCCGAAGGGGTGGATTCCGAGGCTTGCCCGATTCCCGTGTATTGCGCGGGATTAGTTGGATTTGACGACGAGACTGTGTACACGAATATGCTTGTTAAGTTCAAGGAGAGCTTCTCAGGACTGAAAAAGCAGCTAATCTTTATTGAGAAGCCGCTGGAGAATCCCGACGCCGATGAGGTTCGCGCACTGGGTACTGTACCACGGACGTCCACCGCCGAGATGATTGACGCGCTTTCGCTGAAAATCACGCTGACGGGCGACAATACCCGCACGGCTCTCGCGCGAAAAACGCTCGGTGATTTGCTGAAAACGCTCAACACAGGCAATCAGACTGTCGTAATGAACTACGCGAACAAACTGATTACGTGGATTTATCGCTGTACACAGGCGCGGAAATACTCGGTTCAATACGAGGATATTCCCGTAATTCTGTACTACGGTGATATTTCGCAGTCGGAGCTGTATTTTCTGAACTTTATGTCGCGGTGCGGGTTTGATGTTATTTACATCTCGCCAAACAAGAGCAATCTGTCCCAAACCGTGGACAAGAACATTGACGGGCGAATGCAGATTTTCGAGCTTCCGCAGTCTAAACCGAGCGGCACTTATCCTACAAAAGCGATAAAGACGAAAGTTGCGACGGTGGCATACTCCGCCGAACGCGATCTGGATACAATGCTTTACGGCGGCGATACGGGAATTTACCGCAATTTTCAGTTTCCAAACAGTCAAAGCATT
>CAYZQU010000284.1:0-2818 GCA_964480645.1 uncultured Ruminococcus sp.
GGAGCGCACCATCTTGATGATTCCAAACGGTTTCAGCAAGTCGATGAAGCTGTCGATTTTGGCGGGTTCGCCCGTAAGCTCCAGCATTATGGAATCCGCCCCCACGTCTACAGGTTTAGCGCGGTAAAGGTTCGCGATTTCGATGATTTTGTGCCTGTCTTCAGAGGACTTTCCTGCACGGATAAGTATATGCTCCCGCGTAACCGCATCCTTGAGAATCCTCACCTCGTGAACGTCATAGAGCTTCATAAGTTGATTTTTGATTTGCGTCAGAACCTTTAAATCTCCCGCGACAACTATTGTCAGCCGAGAAACGTTCGGTTCTTCTGTTTCGGCGGCATTCAGACTTTTTATGTTGAAACAGCGGCGGCTGAAAAGTCCCGAAACGCGCAGTAAAACGCCATTGTTATTAGCAACCTTTACGGATAAAACGTGTTCTTGTTCCTGCATTTTTTACGCCTCCAAGTCAATTTCGGTAATCGGATTCTCAACGGGTGTTCCCGCGGGAATCATCGGCAAAACGTTCAAATCCCTGTCAATCCGCACCTCAATCATACACGGCGTGGATTTCGAGATTTCCAGTGCCTGTTTGAGTATCGGCTCAATATCCTCGGTCTTTTCGATTACGAATGTTTTTATTCCGAAGCTCTCGCCCAGTTTTACATAGTCTATGTGGCGGTTATCCAGAGTAGTCTGCGAGAAATGCTTGTTGTAGAACAGCCGCTGCCATTGCCGCACCATACCGAGTACGTTGTTATTTATAACCATCTCAATAATCGGGATATTATGCGCGGAAGCGGTAATCAGTTCGTTTAAGTTCATCGCAAAACTACCGTCTCCCGCGATATTAACCACCGTCTTGTTGGGACAGCCGACTTTCGCGCCGATTGCCGCGCCCAGTCCAAAGCCCATTGTTCCGAGACCGCCCGATGACACAAAGCTGCGCGGATTTCTGAAACGGTAATATTGAGCTGCCCACATTTGGTTCTGCCCGACCTCCGTGGAGATTACGGCATTGCCGTTCGTCAACTCGTCCAGCTTCTCAATAACCGCCTGAGGCGTCACGGGGAATTCATTTGTTCCGTGCTGAACGGGTTCACCGCAGTCCTTGGCAATAAGTTCATCTGTCCATGCGTTTTTCTTTTGGGATATTTTCCCACAGAGATGTTTAAGAACTGCCTTAACATCTCCAGGAACCGCTATGTAGGTTTCAACATTCTTGTTAAATTCTGCGGGGTCAATATCAATATGGATAATTTTTGCATTCTTGGCAAAAACTGAGGGGTCGCCGATAACTCTGTCCGAGAATCGTGTTCCGATGCCGATGAGCAAATCACAAGAATTAAGTGCCTCTACCGCCTTTACAGTGCCGTGCATACCCAGCATACCTATGTAATTTCTATTGGTCTGGTCATAAGCACCTTGACCCATAAGTGAACAGGACACGGGCGCGTCACACAGATCCGCTAATTTCGCAAGCTCCTCCTCCGCGTTGGACGAGATTACACCTCCGCCCGCGTAAATATATGGTCTTTCGGATTTTTCGATAATCTCCGCCGCGCGTGAAATCGCGTCTTCGGGGGATTCGTCCGTAACAACATTAACGGGGAACTGTTTTGTATATTCGCACTTCGCGGCGGTCACATCCTTGGGAATATCTACCAGAACCGGACCTTTACGCCCACTGCCCGCAATATTGAATGCCAACCGCAGAGTGTCCGCGAGGTCACGCACGTCCTTGACGATGAAATTATGCTTGGTTATAGGCATTGTAACGCCCGTGATGTCGACTTCCTGAAAGCTGTCCAGACCGAGGAGGTTGCAAGAAACGTTACCCGTAATCGCCACAAGCGGAATGGAATCCATATACGCGGTCGCGATGCCCGTGGTGAGGTTTGTCGCTCCCGGACCGGAGGTCGCGATAACAACGCCGGTCTTGCCGGTCGCTCTCGCGAAGCCGTCCGCCGCGTGGCACGCGCCTTGTTCGTGCGAGGTTATGATATGGCGAATTTTATCGCTGTATTTGTACAAGCTGTCGTAAATGTTCAGAACAGCTCCGCCCGGATACCCGAAAACGGTATCCGCTCCCTGTTCCAGAAGACATTCGACAATAATGTCCGAACCCGATAATAACATATTAAATCTCCTTTTTGTAAATTGATATACATATTTATTATAACATATACCGACTATATTGTCAATGACATAACATAAAAATTTTTTAAATTTGAATCTTTTTCCACCTTAGATAAAACTGTGAAAAATGCGCAACCTAATCATGAGGTGATTAGGTTGCGAAATTTTTTTGAAGGTACTCTCTGCGGATTTCTGAACGGATTTTTCGGCTCGGGCGGGGGAGTGATTGCCGTGCCGATTCTGGAAAAAGAAGGAAGTTCGCCGAATGAATCACACGCAACATCGGTTGCGCTGATATTCATATTGAGCCTTGTAACCGCCGTATTCTACGGATTTTCGGGAAATCTGGACTTCGGCGGCGCGTGGAGCTACATTCCATGGGGAATCGCGGGCGCGGTCACGGGAGCGGTGTTTCTGAAGAAAATAAAAGCGCAATGGTTAAAGCGGCTTTTCGGCGGCATTGTAACCATTGCGGCGGTGAGGATGTTGTTTGTATGATTGAAGCGATTGTGGGATTTCTGACGGGCGTTATAGCGTCAATGGGCTTGGGCGGCGGATTTATTCTGGTGGTGTGGCTGACGGTCTTTGCCGATGTGGAACAGAAAGCCGCTCAGGGAATCAATCTGCTGTTTTTCCTGCCTATCGCGCTGATTTCGCTGATAATACACATCAAGAATGGACT
>CAYZQU010000285.1:0-2800 GCA_964480645.1 uncultured Ruminococcus sp.
CTGCTTGAAAATAGAACGGTATTCTTCACCCATCGGCGCGAGGGAATCGTAAACCTCCTTTTTCGCGGTTTCAAACGAAACATTATCCTCCACACCCTCAACAATCGGAGTGTATAAATCATACGCGTGCAGTTCATCTACACCCAGTGCTTTCTTACGAAGCTTCACATATCGGTGCATAAGACCCATATTCTCGTGAACAGCCTCAATCAGCCGCCGATAAACAGCGGTATCAACCTCGGTGCTATCCAGAGCCGCGTCCAATGTAGATGAATACTTACGCGCCCGCGCACGAAATACCAACGTCTTAACCTGAGCGGAAAGCGTTGCTGCGCAGGTATTCTTGAAATCACCATAGGTATGATAAAGGTTATCAAACGCGGACTTCCGAAGTACTCTATCGGGGCTTTGAACCAACGGAATATAACTCTCGTGCGTTATCTGGTGAGTATTTCCATCTTTGTCAACAGCGTCCGGAAATTTCAAATCCGCGTCATTAAACATCGAAAAGATGTTGTCAGGCGTTCCCATCATTTCTCCCGCCAACGCAAGAATTCTCTCCTCGCTCTCGGAAAGGATATGCTCGCGCTGTCTGCGGATTCGCGTCAACGAAACACGATAAAGTTCCAAATCAGGGCATTCTTTGTAAAACTTTTCCATCTTCTCATCGGAAATCGACAGGATCTCGGGAGTAACAAACGCCGCCGCGCCCGCAATTTGCACATACAGCATCTCCAAGCGATTCGACATATCCTGATACTTTGCAACACGGGTATCCTCATCATTTTTACGTTGAGCGTAATTCACAATATTGTCAAAAAGAACCGATAACTCGTCATCGAGCCGCAAATATTCCAGCAACTTCTCTGCGGACTTACAAAGCTCACCATTATATGACGCAATCTTCTCCACAAATTCACCTGCTTTGGCGAAATCTTTCTCCCAAAGCTCATCACTCGCGTAAATATCCTCAACTTTCCATTTATTCTCAGCGGCAACTTCCGCGCGCTGTGGAATTCTCTCCGACATACCAAATCTCCTCACTTAGAATTTCCCATTCTCTTGTTGATTTTGGGCTTGATTAATTTTTCATAGACCGGCTTATACAGTCCCAAGAACACATCATACAGAAAAAACGCGACTGCGCCCAACCCAAGCAGAACCAATGTCCCATACTTACCAAACTTCTCCGCTTCTTCCATAAGCTCACCCATTCCGAATAGGTTTATCAGCAATGCGTAAGCCGCCACCGCTGCCACCGCGTAAATCGCAAATTTCGTCAACAGCCGCAGAAGCTTAAAGCGAATTTTTTGTAAATATTCACGGATTATCGGATAATATCCCAGAAGGAACAAAAACATCATCGCAGCTTCGTAGTTTGGAGTCACGAGCAAGCACAAAATTCCTACCGCGAGATAACTCACCATTCCGTATTTTACACCGAGCCTGTCACGGATTACCCAAATCAGCACTCCCGCAACAGCGGGACTGATGTACTCAAACGAGGGAATCATTCCAAGAATGAACATAAGAGCCAGCGCCAGACCGCTCATAATACCGCACAACGAAACCACATATCCAATACGCGGATTTTGCTTTTCCGACATTACTTCCGCTCCTGTCCGTAGAACTCCATACTCTTTTCCTTGCGTTCCCGTCCAACCTTAAGAAGCTCACGAAGCAGGTCAATATCGTCATTCAACATTGCGTCACGATATTCCGTCAGCGAATGAATTATGTTGTTGACCTCATACAGCAAAGCCTCTTTGTTACACATAAACAGACTGGACCACATTTCCTCGTTGAGATATGCCACACGGGTAAGGTCAAGAAAACTTCCCGCCGAGAACCCATCAGCCCTGAACAGCGACGGGCTCTTAACATACGCGTTGGAAACCACGTGCGCCAATTGCGAGGTGTACGCGATATTACTGTCGTGCTGCTCGGGAGTAGCGATTACAACCTGCCCGAAGTTCATACACGCGCCCAATGTGGAAACCAAATCAATCGCAATCTGCGGAGTGTTTTCCGAGGGCGTAATGATAAAACTCGCCTTTTTGAAGAGGTCGGCGGTAGCGTAATCGAATCCCGAATGTTCCGTGCCCGCCATAGGGTGTGTTCCGATGAAGATAACGCCCTTTTCATCAAGAATCGGCGTGCAGTTACGGACAATATATCCCTTAATTCCGCAGATGTCCATAACAATAGAACCCTTGCGGAACTTATCGGCGTTCTCACGTACAAAATCCACAATTGCCACGGGATACAGCGCGACAATAGTCAGATTCGCCTCGCCAAGACGCTCCACGGTGATTTCCTCATCAATTGCGCCTTGTTCCAAAGCCTTGCGGACAGTATCACTGTCGGTGTCAATTCCCATTATATGATGGAACGTATTTGCTTTGAGAGCCTTGCAGATTGACCCGCCGATAAGCCCCAGACCAATTACAGCTATATTCATTTAACAATCCCCTTTATACTATATAAATATATTATAACACATTTGTATATTTTTTTCAAGGATTTTCCAAAATTTTTTATATTTTTCCGAGAAATTTCATATTGTAAGTATTTATTGACAGTATAAAGGGCATTGTCGCTTGACAATACCCCTTGAATCTGTTTTAATTAAGCCTTGCCAACAGAGCCGAACAGCTCCATCTTCTCCTTAACGGTAGCCTTGATAGCTTCGGCGCCGGGAGCGAGAAGTTTTCTTGGATCGAAGCCCTTACCCTGTTGATCCTTGCCCTCTTCGATATATTTACGAGTTGCTTCTTGGAACGCAAGCTGGCATTCGGTA
>CAYZQU010000286.1:0-2799 GCA_964480645.1 uncultured Ruminococcus sp.
CAACATATTTTTCCACGGGCTTATTTTTACCGGTAAGAACGCTCTCGTCTGCGGTAACGTCCTCAGCCTCAAGGATAAACGCGTCCGCCGGGACACGCTCCCCCGCTTGAACCACAATAGTGTCCTCCGGGACGATAAACTCCTTCTCAATAAGTTCGGGTTTTCCTCCGCGAATTACACGGAACTTCATCGCGGCAGTGTCCTCAATCTCCCCCAAACGGTCGTCCGAGGCTTTTCGACAGAAAATTTCCGCACAGACATACACCGCGTCAATAAGGATAATAATGATACCTGACGCAATCCCCGAAACAAACAATGTCAATATCCCAGCGATAAACATTAACAGCACAGACGGCGACAGAAACACATCTGTGTAGGAAAAGCTCTGAAACGCCTCCCGATTTTTACTGTATGTATTCAATCCGTAAAGTGAAAGATTTTTCTCGACCTCACTTTCCGTAAGTCCGAAATAATCCTGCTTAAAGTTAAAAAAATGAGCCATAAAATTTCTTCTTCCTATAATATATAATTCCAATATACTCTCTTTTATTATCTCATATTTTCGTCAAAAAATCAAGTATTTTTGTTAAATTTATGAAAATTCAGACAACTTTTTCCGTTTTATACAAAAATAAAGGACGAATTTTGTTACAATCCGTCCCAAAGATATTCATCTAAGTTAACTGTTCCATCGACACGGACTTCAATTCCGTCCGCACGAAGCAAACGCTCCTGTTCGTTGATCCCGCCGAACGCGAACGCGCTTGAAAGTCCTCCAAAGCGATTCACCACACGATAACAAGGAATTCCGTCCGGGTCGGGGTTCACGTGTAGCGCGTATCCAACCACACGTGACCACTTGGAATTCCCGGCAAGCGTGGCGATTTGCCCGTAAGTCGCGACTTTCCCGCACGGAATTTTTTTCACAACTTCGTAAATTTTCTCGAACGTTGTCATACTTCCCTCTTATCGTCCGTATAGAGGATTCGTACAAAGTCACAATCCCGTGTATCCATATCGCCGAGATAGCACCGCTCGTGCTCGGGAACTGCCTCATACGCCTTGCGGAGCCTTTCCTTATTAAAATCGGTAGGCTCGACAAGATACGCGTGATATGCCGCAATCGCCGCATCGTGCGCAGTGGGCTTTTTTTGTACGCCGAGGAGCTTGTTCTTGATTTCACTCAGCTTGTCCTTACCTGAAACAGGATCGCAAACCACCTTACACTCCGCCTCGCCAAGTGCTCCAAGAACTACCCTTTCGCCGTCTTTCGGAGCGGTGCAAAGCGTATTATCCGCGAACATTTTCTCAATATCATCTAAGGTAAAATACTTTTCACCTAACGCGTCAATCAGGAATGTTTCGTCCGCATACGCATATAACTCGGTCAACTGAATTTTTCCGTCATTATGAAGAAATATGTGTGCTTCACTCCCATCAATCAAATCATAGCCAAACTTAAATCTCCCATCAACTTTGCAGAAAGTGGGTTCTGCGGAAAAACCAACGTGGCGTTCTTTCCAGAAATCCCGCTCACGCTGAGTGGTTTTGTAAATATTCTCCATTTCAGGATTCATTGAACGTACAGTATCTTCAACGAACTTGTAAAAGCTGTCGTTGTCGAAATTCCAATTCGCACTGACGATTTCAAGTGAACAGCATTGAAAAATACTAAGAGATTTTCCATCGGGAACTCTTGTCGTAAGCCACCCACGCGACAACTGCCACGGAACGTCCGAAAGGTCGGTTTTCTCCCAGCAAGCCACTGTGCCGTCCTCGTAAACAGCCATATTATCCCAAAAATAATCCCAGTTATGTATGATTGCGGGGATTGTAACCCCCTCTATACTCTGTTTCCTATAAACTTTTCCCATTTTTTATCTCATCATTATCAATTAGGCTCAATATCGAGCTTTGTATGTCTTGAACCATTTTGAAACTCTATTTTCAACTGCAGAATTAACGGAACATCATTGCCGCCATCAGCTTCAATATAATAATCAATCATATAAGGCTCATTGTCCTCCAAGCTTATGCTGGCAATATTTTTCTCTCTGTATTCATCAATTGTATCGAATTCATTCAGTTCAACCGTTCCCTGAACACATTCAATCATATCATCAGCACTTAACACACTTTCATCAACAAGCTCCACAACCTTGTCAAACCGCTTATTATGAAGCGCGGTCAGGATTTGCTTCAAAAGATTTATTGCAAAATCTCTTTTTGTCATTTTAATCACTCCTCACAAAATGCGACTCTTGTTTTTTTACCCAACCTAAATCAAGATAAACCGCCTCAAATTCGGGCATCAGACGCTCTCCGAAGACCCACATCTCATGTCGCCACGGATGTCCCAACATCCCGAAATCAAAGTTCTCGCCAATAAAGAAGTGATAATCCCCGTCGGGATAGAACGACGGAAAATACACATTGAAACCGCCGCCTAAATAACGTGAGTCCTCAACATAATAATCTATTTGTTCTTCGGGATTGCGCGGGTCGTACAAAAATCCGTCGTG
This sequence comes from uncultured Ruminococcus sp., assembly GCA_964480645.1. Taxonomy (GTDB): domain Bacteria; phylum Bacillota; class Clostridia; order Oscillospirales; family Ruminococcaceae; genus CAG-115. Next base: position 2,523 of record CAYZQU010000286.1, read on the forward strand.
TTGCCAATCCAGAGCGTAGATCCTCTCGCCCTCACGCGTAACCCGAATCAAAATCTCCTTGCCGATTTCTTCCAGTTTGTCATTCTTTTATATTGACATATTTTCAATTCGGTTAAGACAATGTGGAAGATTTATCCTAAACGGAACACTCTCACGGATATCGGGTATGAAACCAAGCTCATTATCAACTCTATCCCAAACAGCATTGTATTGTTCTTTATTGGTAAAATAATTGTCTAAAAGCATAAGACCTCCAATACCCCAAAAGCCGGTAACA
>CAYZQU010000287.1:0-2792 GCA_964480645.1 uncultured Ruminococcus sp.
TGCTGCCCTAACCGCTGTCAAACACTCCATAGCCACCGCGGAATCACCGTTTAAGAGCGCAAAGCGAAGTTTAATAAACGCGCCGAATAATTTGTTTATTTCCATAATTAAACCGGAACAGTTGTATCCATCAGAATTTTTCCGATAAGCTCCTCGGAGGAAACGAATTCCGTCTGACCTGCCGCGAGAATCACCCTGTGCGACAGCACGGCGGAAGCCATCACCTTAACGTCATCGGGAGTCGCGAACGCGCGATTGTTTATCAGCGCCATTGCCTGCGCCGCGCGATAGAGAGCGATTGAGCCACGCGGAGACGCTCCCAGCTTGATTTCACGCCTATTTCGTGTTGCGCTGACTATCATCAGAATATACGCCTTGACTTGCTCGGACACCGCAACCTTGAACGCACTCTCGCGAAGCTCCAGAACCTCGTCCAATGACATTACAGGCTGAACATTCATCTTCTGAGGCATTTTCTCAAGCATTGCCATTTCCGCCGAGCGGTCGGGATAACCGATGGAAATCCTCATCAGAAAACGGTCAAGCTGCGCTTCCGGCAAGTGATACGTGCCGTAGGTTTCAATCGGGTTTTGTGTTGCAAGAGTCATAAACGGCACGGGAAGTTTGTGTGTAATGCCGTCCACGGATATTTGCAGCTCCTCCATTGCCTCCAACAGCGAGGACTGAACCTTTGGGGAGGTTCGATTGATTTCGTCCGCGAGCAAGAAGTTGCACATTGCCGCTCCGGGACGGTAGGACGTTTCACCGGTTTTTTGGTCAATAACTGTGTAACCGATAACGTCCGAGGGCATCAGGTCGGGCGTAAACTGAATACGTCCGAAGCTACCCGAAACGGACTTCGCAAGCGTTTCCGCAAGCAGCGTTTTTCCAACACCCGGAACGTCCTCGATTAGCACATGACCACCCGCAATCATCGCGCAGACTATCTTCACGATAACATCGTGCTTGCCGATGATTACATTATCAATGTTATTTATTAATTGTTCAACCTTGGGGTTCATTCTTTTGTTTCCTTTCTTTGTTTAATATGATAAACATTGTGATAAACGCGCAAATCGTTGTTAGCAGAGCCGGGATAAATAAAGCCGCAGCAATGCCATAGGATAAATTGCTTAATCCCGCGAACATTCCATGATGCGCGTGTTTATATTCAATGCGGCTTGTTATGAAATATACAAGCGTTAGGACAAATATCGGGAGTTGTGCGCAAGTTATAAAAACTCCCCGGTATATGCCAAATTTTTTTGCGGAAACATTCAGCAGCACCGAAAATCCCGGAATCACCGGAATTGATAATACTACAAATGAAATCGGGTTCGCAAGATAAAGGAATCCCAAAAATCCGCAAATCAACGCATTGCACAAAAAACCGCAAATCAGCGCGCCGATTATCGCCAATCCCTTTTTCATAACAAGTCTTTCCATACTTTTCAATTTATAATTACTATGATGTATCAGCCAAAATTATTTTTTCGCTGAGTTATCGCGAATAACAGTACGCCTGACCATACAATCAACACACCCTCCACAATACATAACCATTTGAAAGTATTTTGATTCTCCACATCGCCGAAGTTTTGCGGATTACATTTTATCCAAACCTTGTCACCATTGGAATAATTTTCAAAAAATCCCAAATCTTTTTTGTATGTATAGTTATTTCCGTTGTGAGAATACTCCATAATGGCGTATTTTACAGTGCTGTCTTGTGTTCCCTGCCCCAATCCGGTATCGATATATGTTTCAATTATGGTTGCCTCAACGCTGACATAGGAGTTATGATGTAAAGCATAAAAAGTAATCGCTACTCCCAAAATAACAATAAGGATTAAGCTTATTGTCAACGTTACTTTAGCGACGCGGCTATTTTTCATTCAAAACTTTCCATTCAGACAAAAAGCGGCGCGGCTTTTGCGCCGTGCCGCTTAAGGTAAGCATTAGTTAAGCTTGTCAAGCAAGCTGTGTTCATCGTTCGGGTCGAACAGGTGAATCTTGTTTGCGTCGATAGCCAATCTGATGGTGTCTCCGGGACGCGCTGTGCATCTGGAGGATACGCGCGCGGTAAGCGGAACACCCTCGCAGTTTACATACAGATACGTCTCAGCACCAAGTATTTCGGTTACATCTACATCAGCCTCGATAATACCGGTCTTAGCCGCCGACAGGAACATCTCCTCATCGTGGATATGCTCGGGGCGGATACCCATAATAACTTCCTTGTCAACATAGAATTTCAAAGCGTCATCATCAGCCAATGAAGCGGGAAGCTCTACATAGAACTTTCTGCTCGAACTCGATCTGGAATCGTCAGAGCCAAACTCTACGGTGTATTTGCCGTCCTGCATAATCAGCTTCGCATTTACGAAGTTCATCTGCGGAGAGCCGATGAATCCCGCAACAAACTTGTTGCAAGGCGACTCGTAAAGGTTAATCGGAGAATCGATCTGCTGGATATAACCGTCCTTCATAACCACGATTCTGTCGCCCATCGTCATAGCCTCTGTCTGGTCATGGGTAACGTAAACGAAGGTAATATCCAGTTTCTGGTGAAGCTTGGCAATCTCCGTTCTCATGGAAGCACGCAGCTTGGCATCCAGGTTGGACAGCGGCTCATCCAGAAGGAATACGGCAGGGTTACGGACCATAGCACGGCCAAGCGCTACCCTCTGGCGCTGACCGCCTGAGAGTTCTTTTGGTTTGCGGGTCAGCAGATGCTCAAGATCCAGGATCTTCGCCGCCTCATGTACACGGCGGTCAATCTCGGCTTTGTC
>CAYZQU010000288.1:0-2752 GCA_964480645.1 uncultured Ruminococcus sp.
CGCCGAAATGGAGGCGGTTTCCGCGAGTGCGGATTATGTTCGGCTTTGTGGGAGGCTCGCGGACAAATTCGGCGACAACGGAATCGTATCCGTGGTTATCGGTAAACGTGACGGCGATACCCTCCATCTGGATCTGTGGCTGATGAGCTGCCGCGTTTTGAAACGCGGAATGGAGTTCGCAATGCTGAACGCGTTAGTCGCAAAATGTAGGGAAATTGGAATCCGTGAAATTTTCGGGTACTACTTCCCCACCAAAAAGAACGCGATGGTAAAGGATCTGTTCGCGGAATTCGGATTTATAAAGGTGTCCGAGGGCGAGGGAAATTCCGTGTGGAAGCTAAATACGGAAACGTTTAAACCAATAAATACCCAAATACAAACCGGAGGTAAATTATGAATAAGGAACAGGTAATGGAGCGTCTGACGGAGATTTTCCGCGATGTGTTTGATGACGAGGGCATTGAAATTTCGGACTCCACCACTGCCGATGACATTGAGGCGTGGGATTCCCTTGAGCATATTACGCTGATTTCAGCAGTCGAAAAAGCGTTCAAAATGCGGTTTACAATGCGCGAGGTCAGCGGAATGAAAAACGTCGGGGAAATGGCGGGGATTCTTCTGGAAAGAGGAAAATAACAGATGATAGTGTACAGTTGATAGTTGACAGTTAATGTGTCCGCTTCGCGGACATTGTTTTGATTGTATCCGAGCGGATAAGTGTTTCTACTCGAATACAATCAAAATAACGCACGGAGCGCGCACCATAACTGTCAACTATCAACTATACACTGTCAACTATCAAGATTCCGGAGGGATGTTATGACAGAAATTATTTTGGATTTATGCGAGCTTGTGTCAATTACAATCACGGGCTTTCTGATAAAGAAGTATGTATTTTTAGAGCCGGAGCTGTCTCCCAAAAATCAACGGATATTCTACGCAGTATGCGCGGTGTTAACGGGGGTCAGCTTTCCGCTGTTCGGGAAGGATATTGCCGAATGCGTTGTTCTGGTGATGATGGCTCTGAACTCATTTATTGCCCGGAAAAAGCTTCGTATTCTCGGAGCGGTGGTTATGCTGCCGCTTTCGGGAATTATAAACGGGCTGTTGGTTCCGGTTCTTTTGATTCCGCCGTATCTGCTGTCATTTTCGGATAACGGCACGATAATTTGGCGGATTGCGACTTATGGTATTGTTTTCGCGCTTTTGATTGGATTTTTCGTGTTCGGAAAATCGTGGCGGCGGTGGTTTAACGAAAACGCGCGTGACAGGAATCTTCGTTTTGGTGAAACAGCTCTGCTGTACATAATCGGAATACTGATGATGTTCTTCGCAAACGGCGTTGACTTTCAGATTCAATCTGCCACCGGACAAATCGCGACTGTCGCGCCGTTTATGGCTATTTCGGGATTTACCGCGTTTGTTATGACGATAACCATTATTGTGCTGATAATGCAGGGAAATAAGCGGACTTACTACCATAAGCGGGTTTCACAGATGCAATTCAACATCATTACAATGATGGCGGATATTGTCGAAAATCGTGACGGAAACACGGGTGGTCACATCAAGCGCACCGCAAAATACGTTGAAATTATCGCACGGGAGCTGACACGCAGAAAGGCGTTTTCCGATATACTGACGGAAAAATACGTTGAGGATATGATTATTGCTGCGCCGCTTCACGATATTGGCAAGATACATATTTCCGACTTGATTCTTAACAAGCCCGGACGTCTGACTGATGAGGAATTCGCGATAATGAAAACTCACACCACCGCGGGCGGCGAGCTGCTTACGCACGCGATTGAGGAGCTGGGCGAGTCAAGCTATCTGGAAATGGCGTTGGAGATGGCGTTGTATCACCATGAGTGGTGGAACGGAAAGGGCTATCCGCATGGAATCTCGGGGGACGAGATTCCGCTGTGCGCACGGATTATGGCTGTCGCGGACGTATTTGACGCGCTGACCGCCAAGCGGTGTTACAAAAGCGCAATGCCGCTTGAAAAGGCACTGGGCATAATCCGTGAGGAAACCGGCACACACTTTGACCCAGTTGTAGCCGAAGCTTTTCTGGATATTATCCGGGCGGAGAATTTAGAGGTCTGATATACGATTCTAAATCAATGAAATGATGTCCTTAAAAAGCACGAGAGAACGTGTATCCTTTTAGAGATACCCTTATGCCATAATGTGTTCCAAAAATGTTTTTACGCCGATTATTACCAATACCGCGCCGCCGAAAAGCTCTGCCTTTACGCCGAGTTTAAGACCGAGCTTTTGTCCGCCCAGCGCGCCGACAAGCGATAAAGCGAACGTCACCGCGCCGATAAATGCCGCTGCGGGAGCGATTTCCACATTGATAGCGGCGAAGCTGACTCCGACTATCAGCGCGTCGATCGCCGTCGCGACCGACTGCGCGATGATTACCGGGAAAGACAGTTCACGCGATTGTGGGCACGGAGTCCCGCCGCCGATAAGCTCCCGAATACTTTCAACCATCATTTTTCCGCCGATGATTCCAAGGACGCACAGCGCGATTATGTGGTCCACAGCACTGATATATTGTGTCAGTCCGCGTCCCGCGAAATATCCGGCGATCGGCATTGCCGCCTGGAACAGCCCGAACATAAACGCGATAACCACCGCGTTTCGGCGGCGTTTCAAATTCAGACCGTCCGCAAGAGCCACCGCAAACGCGTCCGCCGAAAGCCCCACCGCCACGAAAAACAATTCAATAAAGGACATAAAA
>CAYZQU010000289.1:0-2750 GCA_964480645.1 uncultured Ruminococcus sp.
TAAAGATATTACGTTCTTTTTTATTATACCACAAAAAATGCTGTTTGTCTACTGAAAATTATTAAAATTTACAAAAAATCAATTATCAAAGTTCGTGTTGCAAATTGAGCAAAAATTCTGTTGACAAAACGAAAAGAATATGTTATAATAAGTATGATTATTAGTTTGCGTATTTTTCTGAAAGGTGGTGAGCCTGAGTGCGGATGTATAAATATCCCGCGCTCATAACGTCTATGGAGAAAATACTGATTATTGACGATTCCGAGATGAATCGTGAGATTCTCGGCGAAATGCTGGGTGAGGATTATGAGATCCTTGAAAGTGACAACGGCACAGACGGTATCCGTATGATTAAGGAGCAGGGCACGCGGATTTCGCTCGTCCTTTTGGATATGGTTATGCCCGGAATGGACGGCATTGAAGTTCTGGATATTATGGGGAAAAACGGTTGGATTACCGATATACCCGTAATTATGATAAGCTCTGAGGATTCGCCCGAAATAATACATAAAGCCTATGAACTCGGCGTAACCGAGTATATGCGCAGACCGTTTGATAAGCTGATTGTTCAGAAACGGTGTCAGAATACAATCAGGCTGTACTCGAAACAGAAGAAGCTTGCGGGATTGTTCGCCGACCAGTTTTATGAGCGTGAAAAGAACTCCCGACTGATGATTGACATTCTTGCGCACATTGTGGAATTTCGTAACAATGAGTGTGCTATGCACGTCATCAATGTTCAGCGATACACCGAAATTCTGCTTAAAGAACTGGTAAAAATTACCGATAAATACGATATTTCAGACAGCGATATTTCGATGATTTCCAATGTTTCGGCACTTCACGATGTGGGAAAAATCGGAATTCCCGATGAGATTCTGAATAAGCCCGGACGGTTTACCGATGAGGAATTTAAGATTATGAAGTCGCACAGCACACTGGGAGCGCAGATGTTAAGCGATTTGCCGTTCCACCGTGAAGAGCCGCTTGTGAAAATGGCTTATGCAATTGCGCGCTGGCATCACGAGCGTTGGGACGGCAGAGGCTATCCGGACGGGCTGAAGGGCGAGGAGATTCCAATCTCGGCGCAGGTGGTATCTTTGGCGGACGTATATGACGCGCTGACCTCCGAGAGGTGTTATAAGAAAGCTTTTTCGCACGAGACCGCTATCGAGATGATTTCCAAAGGCGAGTGCGGCTGTTTCAATCCGATTCTGCTGCAATGTATGATGGAAACTCAGGAGGAGCTTCGCCTTGTCAAGGAGGGCGGCGGTCCGAATATCAAGGGCGAGGCTGAAATAAAGGATTTCGCGCGGGAATTGCTTAAATCCGACGCGTTGTATTCCTCTGACCGTCTGCTGCACCTGCTGGAATACGAGAAGATGAAAAACCGCTTCTTCGAGGGAATCACGGGCGGCTGCTCGTTTGAGTATAACGTGGCGTCCAAGTTGCTTACGTTGTCCAAAAAGGCGGCGGAATCCGTTGGTGTTGACGAAACCATCATTGACCCTGTTCACAACACAGGCTTGATTGGAGTTTTCGGTAAAGAAACACTGAAATCTCTTTCCGCAAAATTACGCGCAATGACGCCCGAATGCCCGATTACGCAATTCTATTTTCATCAGATAATCACCGTAAAGCCTGGAACGGATGTTCCGGTGCAGAGCTTCCGTATAGCGTTTTCGCCGGATGACGAAATTCGTTATCCCGCAGACACCAAATGCCACACGTATAAGCTTGTGTGCCGCACAACGTGGACTCTTGAGGAGCCTCAGCGTTATACAGGCGTTATTGGCAAACTCGTTGCTATGACGGGTGAATATGGATTTATGAAGGGAACTGATATAAATGACATTAGAAGCATGTTATAACGAGATGGGTTCGGATTATAAGACAGCTCTCGGAAGAATGGGCGGCTCGGAAAAGCTGTTGGATAAGTTCGCACGGAAATTTCCAAATGACCCGACAGCCGCTGCGCTGTTTAAGGCATTCTCGGACGAGGATTGGCAGACGGCTTTCCGTATGGCGCATACACTTAAAGGTTTGTGCGCGAATCTGGGGTTGGATAAGCTGCAGAAATCCTCGGCGGAACTTACCGATGCTTTGCGCAACACCGTTGCTGATAACGCGCCGCAATTATTGGAGCAGGTTCGCGCGGATTATGAAATGACAATCGGCGCGCTTGAAAAGCTGGACGATTGACAATTGCAACGCGCTTTGAGCGTTATTATGATTGTATATTATCAATTATTTTGGGGTGTTGTCTATGGGACATTCTGATTCGGGAAATAATACATCTAAACAAACGCGGCAGTATCTGGCGGCAAGCTTTACGATTCTACTGTTGGTAACGTTTATTGCGTTTACGGCGTTTATGTTGATAATTGAAAATAAAAGCAACGACGTCATTAATGATGTGGGCGAGTTGTATATGCACAGCATGAGCAAGGAAATTTCCCGCCATTTTGAAACAACTATAAATCTTCGTGTAGAGCAGGTTGAAACTATCATAAAGAATAATTCGCCCGCTGAGACCGAGTATGGGGATGATTTTGTTGAAACCCTCTCCTATGAGGGTCAAATACGTGGATTTGATTATCTGGCTCTTTATGGAGAGAACGGCGAATTCAATATGATTTATGGCAATCAGGTTGAACTTGAGGACAAAAAGTCGTTCTATGATTCTATTGTCAGCGGAAATGAGAAGGTTGCGGTGGGACATTCCGTAGATGATCAAAAAATTGTTATGA
>CAYZQU010000290.1:0-2737 GCA_964480645.1 uncultured Ruminococcus sp.
GCCCTCAAAACGGTACTCCTCAACGGGATTTCTCTGCGCGTAACCGCGAAGCCCGATTCCGTTTTTCAGCTCGTCCATGGCGTCAATGTGATCCATCCAGTAGCGGTCAACGGTTTTCAGCAGACATACGCGCTCCACCTCGCGCATATTTTCCGAACCCATTCCCTCCTCGCGGAGGTCGTAAATCAACTTTCCGCGCTCCTGAATAAACTTGATAACGTCTTTCTGGGAGATTTGGTTCAGTTCATCCACGGTGTAGCGCAAATCGGTATCCATTACGAACAGATTCATATAATGAGCGCGCAAACCGTCAAGATTCCAGTTGTCGGGCGCGGAATCGGAGCAGTAAGTCTTGACGTTTTCCTCAATATCGGTCAACATCATCTGAACAACATTGTCGCGGACATCCTCGCCGTCAAGAACCTTGCGCCGCTGAGAATAAATAGTCTCACGCATCTGGCTCATTACATCGTCAAAGTCGAGTACATGCTTACGAATAGCGAAGTTATTACCCTCTATACGTCTTTGCGCGGACTCGATCGCCTTGGTGAGGAAACCCACTTCAATCGGAATATCCTCGTCAAAGTTCATTTTCTCCATCATTATCTGGACTCTCTCACCGCCGAAAATTCTCATCAAATCGTCCTCAAGCGAGAGATAGAAGCAGCTCTCGCCGGGGTCTCCCTGACGACCGGAACGTCCACGGAGCTGGTTGTCGATACGCCGCGACTCGTGACGCTCCGTACCGATAATATACAGACCGCCCGCCGCCTTGACTTCCTCAGCCTCGGGCGCGATTTCCTCATCGTACTTCTTGATAAGCGACTGATACTTTTCGCGCGCTGCAATAATTTCCTCATCGTCTGTTTCGGCGAAGCTGCGCGCGTTCTCAATCAAATCCTCGGAATACTCCAGCTTCTTCATCTCGGCAATCGCCAGAAATTCGGAGTTACCTCCAAGTTTAATATCCGTGCCGCGTCCCGCCATATTCGTGGCGATCGTTACCGCGCCTTTTTTACCCGCCTGCGCGACGATTTCAGCCTCGCGCTCGTGGTTTTTCGCGTTTAAGACCTCGTGCTTGATTTTGCGCGCCTTAAGCAGTTTGGAAAGCTGCTCGGACTTCTCGATGGTGACTGTTCCGACAAGCACGGGCTGTCCCTTTGCGTGGCACTCCTCAACTTGGTCGCAGACGGCTTTCAGCTTGGCGTTGATGTTCTTATAGATTCTGTCGTGGTTGTCCACACGGATTACGGGCTTGTTGGTGGGAATCTCGATTACGTCCAGCTTGTAAATCTGGCGGAACTCGTCCTCCTCGGTCATAGCCGTACCCGTCATACCCGACAGCTTCTTATACAGACGGAAGAAGTTCTGGAACGTGATAGTCGCGAGCGTCTTGCTCTCATGATTTACCTTTACGCCCTCTTTCGCTTCTATCGCCTGATGAAGACCCGCATTGTAACGCCGTCCGAACATCAGTCGTCCCGTAAACTCATCAACAATGACAACCTCGCCGTCCTTGATGACGTAATCCACATCGCGCTTCATAATACCGTTCGCGCGGATTGCCTGATTGATGTGGTGCAGAAGCGTCATATTCTCGGAGTCCATCAGGTTCTCGACATTGAAGTACTTCTCCGCCTTAGCAACTCCGTTCGGCAGAAGATTGCAGGTTTTCTCCTTTTCGTCCACGAGATAGTCCCCGTCGAAGTTCTGCTCATATTCCTCTTTGGTGTCGATTTCAACGACTTTATCCATTTTGAGGGTTTTGGCGAACTTGTCCGCTTTTTCGTACAAATCCGTGGACTTATCGCCCTTACCCGAAATGATAAGCGGAGTTCTCGCCTCGTCGATGAGGATGGAGTCCACCTCGTCCACGATAGCGAAATTCGGGTCGCGCTGAACCAGATCTTTCTTGTAAATGCACATATTATCGCGCAGATAGTCGAATCCCAATTCGTTGTTTGTCGCATAGGTGATGTCGCACGCATACGCGGCGCGGCGCTGGTCGTTGTCAAGCTCGTGAGTGATAAGACCGACGGTCAGTCCCAGAAAGCGGTGAACCTTACTCATCCACTCGCTGTCGCGCTTAGCGAGATAGTCGTTGACCGTAACGATATGAACGCCCTTACCCGTCAGCGCGTTAAGGTACGCGGGGAGCGTCGCGACAAAGGTTTTACCCTCACCGGTTTTCATTTCGGCGATTCGTCCCTGATGAAGCACGATTCCGCCGATAATCTGCACGGGGTAATGCTTGATTCCGATAACGCGCGATGAAGCCTCGCGGCAGACCGCAAACGCGTCCGGGAGAATATCATCAAGTGTTTCGCCGTTCGCCAGACGCTCTTTCAAGAGTCCTGTCTGACTTTTCAGCTCCTTATCCGTCATAGCGGCGTACTTAGGCTCAAGGTCAAGCACCGCCTGCTTTATCGGCTCAATGCGCTTTAATTCGCGCGAGGAATATGTTCCGAAGATAGATTTGATAAGTCCCATATTATACCTTTCCTTAATGAAATATTATTACACATTATAATTATACATCATTATTATTCGTTTGTCAACCGAAAATTATAAAAAACACTAATTTTAAGAACCTATTTGTGGGAGTGACAACCCTGCGCCTTTGTGTGGGTGAATCCCCGCGCCCCTTTTGCGGGGAGCGTCCCCGCGCCCCTTTTGCGGGGATGACAACCCTTCGGGGAGAGGGCTAAGTCTTGGACAATGCTAACTGCGCCTACGG
>CAYZQU010000291.1:0-2689 GCA_964480645.1 uncultured Ruminococcus sp.
AATCCCGATTCCAATATGGTATGATTTTGGATAGAAGCCTTTTCGCTGTTGGAACAGTAGTGCGGGATTGTATTAGACGTGCCATCCTCTCGGATAAAAACACATAATCCCCTCCAAAAATAATTTGGAGGGGGTTATTTTGGTATTCATTCCACGTTTAGCAGTTGGGACGTTCAACCTTAAAGGCTTGGGGGCAACGCACAGGCGACTTTGTCGCCGTGCGTTGTCCAAGCCGGCTAGCGCGTTTTGCTGAGAAACAGCCTATCAATTCAATCGGTCCGAAAAACGGGACGGAGGGTGAGGGGAGAGGGGAAAAGGGGGCGCGGGGGGAAAACCCGTAGGGGAGAGGGGGGAATGCCCGTTTTTGTCGGATTGCTGAGCATTTCTCGCTTTGCGAGAAATGCAAAAGCTTGGCAACAATGCTCTGCGCCGTAGGCGCAGTTAGCATTGTCCAAGACTTAGCCCTCTCCCCGAAGGGTTGTCACCCCCGCTTTCCTCGGAGTGCCACTCCGCAAAAAACGGGGTGTGGGGGATTCCCTCCACATTTGGGGCGTGGGGGATTCCCTCCACATTTGGGGTGTGGGGGATTCCCCACACGGGAGCTGGTGGACATCATTTCACAACAATATTAACCAGCTTGTTCGGCACGGCGATTTTCTTTACTATCGTCTTTCCATCGGTCGCCTTTTGTATTTCGGGAAGTTCGAGAGCCATTGAGATAAGCGTCTCGGAATCGGAATCCACGGGAGCGTTAAACCGCGCGCGCACCTTTCCGTTGACCTGAACAGCCAGTTCCACGGTGGAATCCGCGCAGAGAGATTCATCATACTCACACCATTTCTGCTCGTGAACCATTCCGAAACCGAGCTTTTCAAACAGCTCGGACGCGATATGCGGTGCAAACGGGTCAAGCAGAATCAGCAGCGTTTTGAATTCCGCGCGGTTGAATCCGCCCACGTTATCAGCGGTATTCAACAGCTCCATCATCGCGGCGATGGCGGTGTTGAACTTTAAGTTTTCGATGTTCTCCGAAACCTTTTTGATGGTCTTGTGCATTGCGGAGCGAAGATTATCCGAATACTCGTCGCCGTCTTTGAGATTCTCGGACATTCCCCAGACGCGCTCAAGGAAACGCTTACAGCCCTTTATGCCGTCTTCCTGCCACGGCGCGGCTTTCTCGAAATCGCCTACGAACATCTCATACAGACGCATTGTATCCGCGCCGTAATCGCGGACAACCTCGTCGGGATTTACGACATTGTGCAAAGATTTGGACATCTTGCAGAACTTTCCGGGATTCTTCGGGTCTTTTCCGAGAATCATTCCGTGAGAGGTACGTTTTGCGTAAGGCTCTTTGCAGAACACTACTCCCTCGTCATAAAGGAACTTGTGCCAGAAACGGCTGTACAGCAGATGAAGCGTGGTATGCTCCATACCACCGTTGTACCAATCCACGGGAAGCCAGTATTTCAGTGCCTCCTTGCTTGCAAGCTCTTTGTCGTTGGTCGGGTCGCAATACCGCATAAAATACCAGCTTGAACCCGCCCACTGCGGCATTGTGTCGGTTTCGCGCTTAGCAGGTCCTCCACACTTAGGACAAGTGGTGTTGATAAAGCTTTCCAGTGTCGAAAGCGGACTCTCGCCGTTATCGGTGGGCATATAGCTCTCCACATCGGGGAGCTTGAGCGGCAGTTCGCTTTCGGGAAGTCCCACCCATCCGCACTTTTCACAATACACCACGGGAATAGGCTCTCCCCAGTATCTCTGACGGCTGAACACCCAATCGCGGAGCTTGAAATTGACTTTTTCGCGACCAATGCCCTTTTCAACAATCCATTGCTTCATCTTGACTTTCGCGTCCTCAACGGAAAGACCGTTAAGGAAGTCGGAATTTACAAGAACACCCGTTGCACAGTCGATAAATGGCTCTTCGTTAATATCTTTGCTTTCTTGTGAAGATTTGATAACCTCCACCAAAGGCAAGTTAAACTTTTTGGCGAATTCCCAGTCGCGGGTATCATGCGCGGGAACAGCCATAATCGCGCCCGTTCCGTAGCCCATCAGCACGTAATCCGAAATAAAAATCGGAATTTCCTTGCCGTTAGTGGGATTGATTGCCATTACTCCGTCCAGCTTTACGCCCGTCTTATCCTTGTTCATTTCGGTGCGGTCAAAGTCGGATTTTCTCGCCGCTTCTGCCTGATAAGCACGAATCTCATCTATATTTCCAAGTCTGGCAGGTGACGTTCCGTCACCAATCCATTTTTCGATAAGCGGGTGTTCCGGGGAGATAACCATATAAGTCGCGCCGAACATCGTGTCGGGGCGCGTGGTGTAAATCAACAGTTCATCTCCGAGAGTAGTCTTGAACGTTACTTCCGCGCCCGTGGAACGTCCAATCCAATTGACCTGAGCGGTCTTTATCTTCTCAAAATAATCCACGGAATCCAGATCGTCAAGGAGCTTCTGCGCGTAATCGGTGATTTTCAGCATCCACTGGTTCTTAACCTTGTGAATTACCTCTCCGTGACAGCGTTCGCAAGTGCCGTTCACAACCTCCTCATTCGCGAGGACGACCTTGCACTGCGTACACCAGTTGACGTTCATTTCCTTTTTATACGCCAATCCCGCATTAAACAGCTTGAGGAATATCCACTGCGTCCACTTGAAATAATTCGGGTCTGTGGTG
>CAYZQU010000292.1:0-2675 GCA_964480645.1 uncultured Ruminococcus sp.
ACCAAAATTTCCACGCTTCATCGTTTCAGCCCGATGAAGACGCGCCTTTTGTGGAGCAGATGGCAAAGTTCATTAAATCCGAACACACGAACGTTCTGCTTGATACGCCACAGCTTGCGGAAGCGCTGAACGACGCGGTTTACGCGCGCGATTTGCCCGGAATGGCGGACGTGGACAGCTCGCTGTATCTGTTCTGTGGCGAGATTAAGAAGAAGTTTACCGTTGCGTTGAGCGGCGAGTGTGCGGATGAAATATTCGGCGGCTATCCGTGGTATCACAATCCCGATGTGATGAACTACAACGGCTTTCCATGGGCAACGAGCGTGCCGGAGCGCGCCGCTCTGATGAGGAATCCGATTTCCGGCGATGAAGCGGAAAATTATGTGCAAAAGGCGTATCGCGATTGCCTTGCTGGAGTGGACTACCTTGATGGCGAAACCGCAGACCAACGCCGCACGCGTGAAATGTTCGTGCTGAATTTGCAGTATTTTATGGCGACGCTGCTTGAAAGCGGAGTTACAAAAGGAAAACAACGGTCGATGATATATTATTGTAAAATTGCACAAAACGCGATTTCGGCATTTGTTTATAATGTCAAAAACTCATTGTAACAACCAAATTGCATTTTTGAAAGCTAAAAAATTTTTTATTGACATTTTTCGATTTTTATGTTATAATACATACATGTAGTATTGGTTTTTATTACCTACAAGAATGTTGGTTTGGCAATTACACAATTATTCATAAAGGAGAATTGTTTATGAAGAAAATGTTTACCAAAAGGCTTCTTATCTATATGATAGCGGCTTTTGTCATCGTTGTAGCGGGAATTTTCGCTCTGCGGACGATATCGACCCAAAGCACAAATACAACTACTGCTGAAAACAAGCTTAACGATGTTAAGGACAAGCTTTCAAGCAACGATGAAAACATTCAGCGGCTTACAGATAATGTCAGCAGCGATAATCTCGCGAAATCGAGAGCGTTTGCCGATATGCTGACTGAGGATCCCACCATAATCGGCGATATGGAACGTCTTAATGAAATCAATAAGCGTTTGGATGTAAGCGAACTTCATATCATAGATGAAAAAGGAATAATTATTTCCAGCACCGTTCCGGAGTATATCGGTTTTGATATGGGCAGCGGCGAACAGTCAGCAGCATTTTTGGAGATTATAAAGAATCCCTCGTTGGAAATAGCTCAAGAGCCGCAGATGAACGCGGCGGCGGGCATTGTTATGCAGTACATTGGCGTTGCTCGTACAGATGCTCCGGGCTGCGTTCAGGTTGGAGTACATCCCGAGGTTCTGGAGAATATGCTCGCCAGCACAGCTATAAGTACGGTTCTTGACGAAATGGATTATGGTGCAGAAGGCTATATTTATGCCATTGATCCCGCTGATGGTACAATTCTCGCCCATAAAAACAAAGACCTTATCGGAAAAGGTGCGGGCAGCATAGGTTTCTCGAATGAGCTTGTCGGAAAAGGCAGAGCAAAGATTGACGGAGTAAGCGGTTATTACCTCGCCGAGGAATATGATGGTAAGATAATCGGTGCTTTTATGCCCGCAAGCGAATATTACGCGGAACGCAACAGTCAGATGATAATGACGGCAATAGCTATGGTGATCGTGTTTGGGGCACTTTTGTTGTTAATTGACCGCTATGTGGATTCCAAGATTATCAGCGGAATAAACCATATCGGCAATGGAGTTAAAAGAATAGCTGATGGAGACTTGAATTCCAGAATGAACGAACAAAGCACTCCCGAATTTGCGCAGTTGTCCGATCATATCAACAAAATGGCGGCAAATATCAATGAAAGCTTTATGAATAACGAAGCGCTTCTTGATAAGCAAAAGCAAACTATGCTTGATATAAAAGATATGTGTGGAGAACTGGGCGGTGTAGCGGAAGCAACTCAGCTTAACGCAGATAAGATTTTTGAGGGAACCGGTGAGCAGGAACAAGCCGTGGATAATCTCAAGCAGATACTTAATCGCCTTACCGAGGAGCTTAACAACAACGCAAACGCAACCATCAGCATTACTCAGGAAATGGACAGCTCCGTGGAGGATATAATTCAGACAAACAAGCAGATTGATTCTCTAAATGGTTATATGAAAGAAATCGCGGATATGTCAAAGGCTATCGAATCCATCATTACCGAGATCAATTCCATTGCCGACCAGACAAATATTCTTTCCTTAAACGCCTCTATTGAAGCGGCAAGAGCCGGAGAAGCAGGCAAGGGATTTGCCGTTGTTGCGAATGAGGTGGGCAATCTGGCTCAAAAGAGCGCGGCTGCCGCGAAAAAGACCAACGAGCTTATTACAAACACCATTACCGCCGTTAAGAACGGTCAGGATATGACAGAACAAACCGCGAGAGCATTCAGCGAAACTATGAAGGACATTGAAAACGCCAACGGCAATGTAAAGTCCATAGCCGAAATGGTTAAGAAAAACGTGGATATTGTAAACGAGGTATCAAGCGGTATGGACAGAATTTCCGAAGTAGTGGAAAAGAACGTTCTGATTTCTCAGGATACCAAACAGGTTTCCGAGAATATGGTAAGCGTTTCCGGAAGACTTCTTGAATTGGTTGAGTAAAATCCGAAATATAGTAAACGACAAATTTATTTGTCGTTTACTATTTGCCGATACGCGCGAA
>CAYZQU010000293.1:0-2644 GCA_964480645.1 uncultured Ruminococcus sp.
TGTATAAAATGGGCGGACTGCACAAATTTATGAATTGGGACAAGCCTATTCTTACCGACAGCGGTGGATTTCAGGTATTTTCCTTGTCCAAGCTGCGTAAGATTAAGGAGGAGGGCGTGTACTTCGCGTCGCATATCGACGGACGAAAGCTGTTTATAGGTCCCGAGGAAAGTATGCAGATACAATCCAAACTCGGCTCTACGATTGCCATGGCGTTTGACGAATGTGTTGAAAATCCAGCGCCCGTGGAATACGTCCGGCAGTCCGTGGAGCGCACCACACGCTGGCTTGCGCGGTGCAAGACGGAAATGGTGCGGCTTAATTCCTTGCCCGAAACGATAAACAATCATCAGCTTCTGTTCGCGATAAACCAAGGCGGCACTTATGACGAAATCCGCATAGACCACATGAAGACAATCCGCGAAATGGAGCTTGACGGTTACGCAATCGGCGGTCTTGCCGTGGGCGAACCTACCGAGGTTATGTACCACATTCTTGACTCCGTACTTCCCCACGCGCCCGAGGATAAACCGCGCTACCTGATGGGAGTTGGTACGCCGTCCAACATCATTGAGGGCGTGTACCGCGGAGTGGATATGTTCGATTGCGTAATGCCCTCCAGAAACGCTCGCCACGCGACAATTTTCACATGGGGAGGAATTATGCACGCGACCAATGAACGCTATTCCACGGACGAACGTCCGCTCGACCCTCAATGCGACTGCCCGACCTGCCGCAACTTCTCGCGCGCGTATATCCGTCACCTGTTCAAAGCGGGAGAGCAGCTCGGCGGGCGGCTTGCGGTAATGCATAACCTGTACTTTTACAATACGCTTATGGACAGGATCTGCGAGGCTCTTGACAATGGCACGTTCACAGAATTCCGCAATAAATATTCGCCGCTGCTGTCAAGCAAGTTGGAGGATTGAGATGGACAGTTTCAAAATTAATTTCACGCTCAGACCGCCCTCGGAGATTGTTCCGTGGGGTGAAAACAACGACAGTCTCTCGTGGTTCGCACTGACGGATTCCGACTTATGGATAACGGCGGGGGAGCGCACAATCTACGAGTATTCCGATGCGGCTCGTGAACATTGGAAATGCGACATTCGCTGCAACGATTATCAGCTCTCGCGTTTTTTGGAGGATTTCTCGGGAATATTCGCACATATCCGCGAAAGCGTTCCCCGTGAGTATTATGAACATATCAATGAATTCATACATGACACGGACAACTGGAACAACTTGTATCAGGACGATGACAGTGTGGACGACGACGCGTTTATGGCATTCTATGACGAGAAGTACGAGCCGCTGACAGAATGGTTTTACAACCGCATTTTCGACAGCGGACATCTCATAGGCGGTCCTCATATCGGCTGCTTCCGTTGCGGTGATATGATAAAGATTTGGTGGGACGGCGATTACACGCTTGACGGAGGCGAGAGCATCTGGACTGCTCCAAGCGGGGAATTTGAGCTTCCATACGCGGATTTTGTTTCCGAGGTAAAACGCTTTTTTTGAGGAATTTTACGCGTCAATGGACAAACAAGTGGAAACTGCACTCCAAACGGATTGGGACAATACCCCCGATTGGGGCAAAGTGGTTCTCGACAAAAATTACCTTGCCAAGGAACATAAGGAGCGAAAAGAGAGATTCAGCCGCGCGGTCTCCCTGCTTGACGAAGATGATTCCACGACTGATTGGAACAAGGTTGAAGAAATGTATAAAGTGATGGAAAATGAGCTTAATGCGGAGGAGTAATATGACCTTTGCGGATATGGATATAGCGGATCTCAGAGAATACGCGGAGCTGTTCGTTTCGGTGTTCAACGCTCCGCCATGGAATGACTGTTGGACTGTTCTGACGGCGCGTATGCGTATCGGAGTACTGCTGAACACGGGAAACTGCGTTGGAAAGGCGGCTTACGATAACGGTCAGCTTATCGGAATAATCCTCAGGCAGAAGGAACACTTCTTCGATGGAGTGCATTTTCGGATAGAGGAATTCTGCGTGAGAACCGATTGTCAACAAAATGGATACGGAACGCGGTTGCTCTCGGCGCTCAAGGACGAGTTGAACGCGATAGGTGTTGTCAACATTTACCTGATTACGCAGCGCGGCGAAACAACGGAGGGTTACTATCAAAAACGTGGATTTACAATCTCTGACCAAATGATAGTGATGTCCGAAAATTTAATAAAATAGTTTATAACGCGCAAGGAGGATTTATGGACGACAAAATTTCTGTCAACTGCAAGGATTTCACTATAATCAAGCTGTTGGGAAAAGGTAAGGGCGGATATTCCTATCTGGCAACGAATGGCACGGAAAAATTTGTCCTCAAACAAATACACCACGAACCGTGCGATTATTACGAGTTTGGAGATAAAATCGAATCCGAGATAAACGATTATCGCAGATTACGAGAAATCGGCATAAGAATCCCCGAAATGATTGATGTTGACCGCGAGAACGAACGCATTCTCAAACAGTTTATTGATGGTGATACCATCTATGAACTGATTTTTCACGGCGAAATGAAGCCCGATTATCTGAATCAGATGCACAAAATGTGCGCACTGCTCTATGCTGCTGATACAAATATTGATTATTTCCCGACAAATTTCGTGGTTCAAAAT
>CAYZQU010000294.1:0-2642 GCA_964480645.1 uncultured Ruminococcus sp.
ACAAGACAATCCCGATGATAAAATAATATATCGTCTTGGCATGATGACGTTCAGTGGAACAGGCTGCGACGCAAATCTGGAGTTGGGTATCGAATATATAAAGCAATCCGCCGAATTAGGAAACGAATACGCGAAAGTGTTTCTCAAAAATGCTGACAGAGCGACTGTGCAAAACGCTGTAACATCTCTTCTGCTAACGTTTGGCAGACTAATCTCCGACGATTACAACCACAGTCTGCACGGGCAGAAGCTTCGTACCGAGCGCAAACTCCGAGCCACTATCCGCCGCAAGAAACAAGCACTCGGCTTGAAAGAAAATCCGCTTGAAAATCCCGTTTTTAAGGAGTGATAAGTTGCTAAATAATCGCGAAATTTATTCCACAAACCTACCGCACCGCGCAATCGCGGTGTATATGTATCTGCGCGACCGCGCCGGAAAGGACGGCTCCTGCTACCCCGCTGTCAGCACAATAGCACAGGACTTGAAGATGTCGAGAAGCACCGTGAAACGCGCGCTCGGTGACCTCGAAAAAGCGCACTACATTCGGCACGAACGCAGATACAGACAATCGGGCGGGAACTCATCTAACATCTACTTCGTCGAGCGACCGCCTTAATTTTTCAAAAAATAATTCACTGACAAGGGATAATTTTGTCTTAGCGATGAACTCAGGATAGGTTCATGATGGACCTACAATGTTAAGTAACCAATTTAAAATTTATTATTTCGAGAAAGGAAGTTTTATGCCCTACATCAACTTTTCGGAGGACGATCTATACCGCGCGAATACTGCGGATCTGGTATCCTATCTGGAGCGGCACGGGGAGCGCGTTCAGAAGGTCGGCTCGACTCATAAATACATTTATACCGACGCTGGCGGAACACATGACAGTGTTACAATTTCGGGTGGGAAATGGTTCGACCACAAGAATCAGCGCGGCGGTTACGCGGTCAAGTTTTTGCAGGAATTTCTGGGTTTTTCTTTTCAAGATTCCGTGATTGAACTGCTTGGAGGACATTGCAACTCGGAGATTGTTAAACCCGCTCAAAAGCCTTTTGCCAAGCTATTTGAGCTGCCCGAACCGAACTCAGATATGCGGCGAGTTTTCGCTTATCTTACAAAACATCGATTTATCGATCCCCTAATTATCTCGCACTTCGCGCATGAGCGAAAAATTTACGAGGATAGAAAATACCACAATGTAGTGTTCGTTGGAATGGATGAGAACGGTGTTCCCAAGCAAGCCTCGGTGCGCTCCACGCTCAGCTTTGGAAAAACATTCCGAATAACGGTCGCAAATTCGGACACAAAATACAGCTTCTCTCATTTCGGAAATGATGAGAAGCTGTTTGTTTTTGAAGCACCGATAGATATGCTGTCATTCATCACGCTCTACCAAAAGGATTGGGAAAATCATAGTTACATCGCCGTGAACGGAGTGTATGAGAGTGCGGTGCTGAAAGCGTTAGAGAACCACATCGACTTGCGAAGCATTTATCTCTGCACCGATAACGACGAGGGTGGAATTGATGCGGCGGAGCGTTTGCGCGACATTTTGCGTGAGAAAAATTACGAAAATATTTTCCGAATTTCGCCGCAAAACAAAGATTGGAATGAGGACTTGAAAGCGCATAACTGCGCGAATTTTCTGCCCGCTGTTCCTCACGAGCGCAAGGAACTGTACTTGCAGAGCGTTGCCGAACTGAACGAGATGAAGATCAATCCGAATCGCATAGCCAACGACCTCATAGCCACCTATAACTCCGCCAATCGAATCCGTTTGGCGGAGTTTTCACTTGCGGCGAGCGGACATTTTTTGAAGATCTCCGGTGTGGAATTTCCACTCGACCAGATGAAAAATCGGCTTGCCAACGAGTACAGGTGCTATCAGGACAAGGGCAAGGTTTCCGTGAAGCTCGGCAAGCTGCAAAGCGCGATAACTGCCGGATTGGAGCAGCTTCGTAAGTCCTCGCAGACTGTTGATGAATTGAAAATAACTGCGCTAAAGCTCTACGATATTGCCGACCATGCTTTGCGGCTCTCGACAGAGGAAACGCTTGTTCAGCGAGCCGAGCAAAAAGAAACGTCCGAGGAATCACCCTCGGATGAGCCACGTCTTATTTGCTAACTTTTTTGTTATTGGTTCTGCCGACAAGATAATCTAGGCTTACGTTGTAAAAATCAGCAAGCTTGACTAACAATTTCAGCGGAATCTCCCGCTCTCCGCGTTCATATTTTGAGTAAAGTGATTGGTCGCACATCAGGATTTCCGCAATTTGCGCTTGCGTTAAATCATTATCTACACGCAAATCTTTTATTTTCAATATCAAAAAAACCACCTCACATCAATTATACCACAGTACAATATGTCCTATTGACAAATAGGACTAATAGTCCTATAATGTAATTAGTATTGATGAAAGGGGTTATTTTATGGTTGACAAAATGAAAGTAGCATGTTTTTCGGGGCACCGTAGATTGCCGCAGGACTGCACGGAACTGCAAGCAAATCTTGAAAAGACAATTATAGAGCTGATAGAGCGCGGGGTAGTGTTTTTTGGCAATGGGGCAGCTCTGGGATTCGATCAAATGGCTGCCGAAACGGTTCTGAAGCTGAAAGAGGACTATCCGCATATCAGG
>CAYZQU010000295.1:0-2609 GCA_964480645.1 uncultured Ruminococcus sp.
AGGTAGGTGTTGATGTGGTTAGGTTCTCCTCCGCCCGTCAGAAATTCCTGCATACGAGCGGGAGGCTCATAGGTGACGATGAAATCCACGGAATTGCTTACTTTTTCGAGATTTTCCAGACCCTCCGTCAGTTCCTCGTCGGACGGAATTTCGCGCTGCCACCAGTTTGAACCCTCGGTAAGCTCGTAAATGTCGTCCGTCTGACCGCCGCCGAACGTGAACACCGTCTTTTCAGCGATTTCGTAAAGCTGTCCGCGCATTAACTGCCGCAGTCTTCCGCTTATCAGGCGCGTTTTTCCGCCGCACCATTCGGAAACCTTGTATTGTTCGAGCAGGTCGTAGTTTTCGTGCGTACCCTCCACGAACAGCACGTTATACGGCAGCTTTCCGATTTTCTTAAGCAGCTTCTGCTCATTGGGACTTCCGTCCCAGATAAATCCGAAATCCCCGCAGATAATCAGAGCATCGTTTTTTCTGAGCTTTCTCAGCATTGGATTCTTAAACCGCGAAAAATCCGCGTGAGTATCTCCCGTTATGTATATCATTCATTGTCTCCTTAAATCTTACAAAATTCTTACAATTTCATAAAAGCCCTTTACTTTTTGGAATTAAACTGTTATAATTATAAAGGGTAATCCCCCTATACTATAATAACCGAAAAAGGTGAATTTGTCTATATGTTAAAACGAAAAATTTTACCGATATTTTGTGGAATAATTCTGTTATTTTCCACAATATCCACAAATCTGACGGCATTCGCCGCGTTTAGTCCGTCATTTGAGCTTCACAGCGAGGGCGTTTATATGGTAAATCTTGACACGGACATCGTAGTCGCGGAGAAAAATCCCGACAAGCGTCTTTATCCTGCGTCCGTTACCAAAATTATGACCGCGCTTGTCGCGTTCGAGAATATCAAGGATTTCAACAAAAAGCTAGAATGCCCGTACGATTGCTTTGACGAGTTTCAGTGGGGCGGCGACCCGAACTACTATGACGCTTCCACAGGCGGAATTGAGCCGCTTCAAGAAAACCTCACATATATGGACTGCCTGTACGCGCTGATGGTGGCTTCCGCGTGCGAAGCGGGAAATATTATCGCGTACAATGTCTGCGGTGATATTCCTAAGTTTATTGATTTGATGAACGAAACCGCGAAGAAAATCGGTTGCGAGAATACGCATTTCGCCAATACACACGGTCTTTGGAATGAAAACAATTATACCTCCGCGCGGGATATGTACAAAATTACTCGTTACGCTATGGACAATTATGAGGGATTTAACAGAATCTGCAATACTTATGAGTACGATATGCCCGCTAATGAGAACAACCCCGGCGGATATACGCTTCATCAGACTAACGCGATGATGAACGAATCTGACGATAGCTACTATTATGAGGGCTGTACGGGCGTCAAGACCGGCAGTATCTATGAGTATTATGTCAAAAAAGGAGACGGCTGGGATACCGAAAATCCTGTTTCCGGTTCGCGTTCACTTGTTACCGTTGCCGAGAACAACGGATACAAATATATGTGTGTGACGCTCAGCGCGCCGTATTACAATCCCGATGGCTCACTCCCCGAAAAGGCGTTCAGCTATGTCGACCATATAAACCTCTACAATTGGGCATTCGGGGAATTTGAATATTCAAAGATTATTGATAAGAATCAGCAGGTTATGCAAGTTCAGGTGCTTAAGGGCAAGGATGCCGAGGTTGTAGGTCTGGTGACAACAGAGGACTATTTCACTCTGATGCCAAAGAGCCTTGATTCAAGCGCCGTTCAGTTGATCAAGCCTGAGGTGGAGGTTCTCACCGCGCCTGTGGAAAAGGATAAGCCGATGGGTGAGGTAGAACTGCGTCTTAACGGCGAAAAGCTCACCGCAATCCCGTTGGTAACAGAATCGGCGATAGAACTCGATAAAGTCGCGGATTTCAAAGAAAAGCTCGAAAATTTTCTGAAATCTCCCATCACAATAACCGCGTTTGTGGCTCTCGTATTGCTGATTATCGCGTTGATTGTTCTCATTACGGTTAATAAACGCCGTAAACAGCGCGCCGCCGAAATGCAGCGCCGCCGCAAAATTCGTATGAACAATCCGCGCAACGGAAAGAATTCGTACAATAAACGCAAATGATGAACATAAATTTTATCGCAATGGGCAAACTCAAGGAGAGTTACTTCCGCGAGGCGTGCGCAGAGTATCAAAAGCGGCTTTCCGCATACGCGCGTGTTACTGTTCGCGAACCCGAGCCGCAGTCCATTCCGCAGAATCCAAGCGCGGCTCAGATTTCTGCGGCGTTGGAGCGTGAGGCAAGGGATATTCTCAGTCACACGGGGAACGGTTTCAATATCGCGTTGTGTGTCGAGGGAAAACAGCTTTCCAGTGAGCAACTCGCCACTCGTATTCAGAATCTCGGAAATGACGGAATATCCACCGTGAATTTTATAGTGGGCAGTTCATTCGGTCTGGCGGAGTGCCTGAAACAGCAGTGCCAAATGCGACTGTCAATGTCCGAGATGACGTTTCCGCACAGTTTGGCGCGCGTAATGCTTTTCGAGCAGGTGTACAGAGCGTTCTCAATAATCAACAATGGAAAATATCATA
>CAYZQU010000296.1:0-2598 GCA_964480645.1 uncultured Ruminococcus sp.
ACGCTCCAATTTCGCAGCGGCTTTCCGGATTTGCCTACATCACCTATAACTTGCCGAAAGCCATTACGCGCTAGTATCGCGCCCCTCAGCATTGCTCGGAATTATAGCGCGCCAAACCTGCGTCCCTTATACTGGCAAACCATTTGCACTACTGTGACTGTTTTAACTAGTACATTCATTATATCACACATATTTTGATTTGTCAATAGTTTTTTAAAAATATATGGCGGATTACCGTAAATTCGGTAATCCGCCGTGATAGTTTGTATAAAGCACCGTTTCGCAAAGCCGTTTTTCGCTTTCCGTGATTTTATTGTAACACACCCAAAAAGCAATTTCAAGTACGCACTTTTTTATTACATAGTTACCTTTAGAATACTTTTGGATAACCAAGCGGAAAAATCCGCGAAAAAAATTTTTCAGACCGGCGATAAACCCTCATCTATGTCGTCAGCAGCTCACCGGCAGTCACAAAGGCTAGCCGGTAAGCCGCTTCCTAGTATCTGAGGGCTTCTCGCCAGTCTGAATGCGGACTTTTTATACGAAATGAAAATACTTCTTGCATTTTGGACAAAAGTATGTTATAATAATAATGAATGATAATTATAGGCATCTCTAAAGAGCTTGTTCAATCCTGTTTCCGGAGAAGCCCTAAAAAGATACGGAAGAAGGGACATTATGTATCATTGCAAATTACGTATCGGATATATCGGAGAAAATGAGATGACTTGGGAGCGCATTTCGACTATGTGCGCGCCCGAGGGATTTTCGTACGAATTTACGCGCGGGGCTGAAAATTGCGATGTCGTATTCGTCGAATACGGCGAAAAGCTGCCCGACAGCTCGAATATTGTCCTGCTTGCGGATAAAAACGCGGATTATGGAGAACTTCTGCCGCGCGTTTCGGACGTGTGGATCACGCCTATGTCCGCCGAGGAACTGGATTTCCGCCTTAATAAATGGCAGAATGAAACAAAGTTACATCTCGATTCGTGGGAAACCGGGAATTTTCTCGATTCATTGATTGACGGCACGCCTGATCTCATCTGGTTCAAGGCGATTGACGGCAGGCATGTAAAGGTGAACAAGAGCTTCTGTGAAACAGTCCACAAGTCCCGCAGCACGGTTCAAGGGCAAAAACACGCGTTTATATGGGACGTGGACGGCGAGTCCCCGTCCTGTATAGCCTCCGACAACGAGGCTATAAACGGACGGCGCACCTCTGTTTCTGAGGAAACCGTGGACACGGGCGATGGAGAGCGGAAGCTGACCACATACAAATCCCCGCTGTATGACGTAGACGGCAGTGTTATGGGCACGGTGGGCATTGGAATAGACGTTACAAAAGAACGTATCTATGAGAATGAAATCATCAGGAAAAACCGTGTTCTCGAAAAGGTTTTCGCTTCTGTCGATTGCGGCGTTATGACGCACTCGCTGGACGGAAAAAAGATTATGAGCGCAAATGACGCCGCTTTGCGAATCCTAGGTTATTCCACAATTGAAGATATGATGACGGACGGATTCGATATGGTGGCGGAATCCGTTCTGGACGAGGATAAAGGCAAGCTTCGTAATGCAATAATTTCCCTTGAAAATGTCGGCGACACCGTTAATGTGGAATACCGTGCCCGTCACCGCGATGGCAAGATCAAGCACATTATGGGCAACATCAAGCTTCTCTGTGAGGACGGCGAACGCTTTTACAGGCGGTTTTTACTGGACGTTACAAATCAGAAAATCCGCGAGGAGGAAAACGAACGCCGACAGCTTGAGCTGGTTCACGCGCTATGTATTGATTACAGCCTTGTCTGCTCGTATGACCTTGACACCGGAAAGGGCAACACACTGCGTAATCTCGATTGTGATAAGCATAAGCTGAGAACTATTTTCAAGAGTAATCACGACTTGGAAAAGAGTATGAAGCCGTATATAGACTCCTGTGTGTATGAGGACGACCGGGAGATGCTCCGTGCGGCGACCTCCTGTGCCGGGCTGAAAGAGGAGCTTGCTGACAAGGATGTGTTCCATATCAATTATCGCACGTTCTGCGGCGGGCAGATAAAGTATTTTCAGATGAAAGCGGTGCGAACAGGTGATTGGAAGCGCAACCACACCGTGGTACTGGGATTCCGCAGCGTGGACGAAGAAATCCGCGCCGAAATGGAAAAGAAAGACCTGTTGGAAAACGCACTTATGCAAGCCAACCGCGCGAACAAAGCGAAAAGTGTGTTTTTGTCCAATATGTCCCATGATATCCGCACGCCTATGAACGCTATCGTCGGCTTTACAACTCTCGCGATGTCACATATCAACAACAAGGAGAGCGTGGAGGACTATCTCAAAAAGATTATGTCCTCGGGCAATCACCTGCTCGGTCTGATTAACGATGTTCTTGATATGAGCCGTATCGAGAGTGGTAAAATGCGGCTCGATGAAGCTCCGTGCAGTCTGCCGGATATTATTCGCGGTCTGCGCAATATCCTTAACAGTGATATTGTCGCCAAACAAATTGAGTTTATTGTCGACGCGGTGGTAGTTATGGACGAGGATGTCTTCTGCGACAAGCTTAGCCTGAATCAGGTGTTGCTGAATCTG
>CAYZQU010000297.1:0-2592 GCA_964480645.1 uncultured Ruminococcus sp.
GGAAAGATGGCTGAGTTGGTCTAAAGCGCACGATTGGAAATCGTGTAACGGCTAATACCCGTTCAAGGGTTCGAATCCCTTTCTTTCCGCCAGTATAGCGTCAAGCCGCATTGTTATGCGGCTTGACTTTTTTAATCCCCGAAAAAACGTCAAAAAATATTTTTGAAAACACAAAAAATCAGCTGCCCGTTTCCGAGCAGCTGATTTCAAATTTACGCCAAAGTCAAATCCTTGACATTGACCGCCGCGACTATGTCTTTGCCTTGAGAGATTACAGCACGGTCGCGAACAAGCTCCGTGACAGTGTACTTCGTGGAGTACACGAATGCGGCGAGTTTGCCGCCGTCATAGGTCTTTGCACCCTGATTTACCGTCACGGTATCTCCAACCTTGATTTCGGGTGCGGAATCAAGCAGCTCGGTGACGCGACCTTTCACATCTTCCCAGTCACAGTCGGTTTCGGTCAGTCTTTGAACAATCTCCCGCGCCAGCTCGTCCGCGGAACTTTCCTCGAACTCCACAGGCGGCAGAATAAAGCCCTGAAACGTCAATGCTCCAGAGTTGTAACCCGCGCCCTTGGAGTATGTCTTAAGATAAAATCGCGAACCGCCATACGCGGAGTTAGAACACACAATATCGCCGTTGTATCCGTTCGCCGCAGCTAGCTGTATTGTTGCTTCAGACAGCTTTTCGCCTGTCAACAGATTCACGCTCGCGAGCCATACGTTACGCCCGTTTTTCTTCAGCGCGAGCCACAAAATCGCGTCGTCGGTAACGCTGTCTATACCATAATTGTTCATACTCGCGAAATCAGTAAAACCGGGGCTTATAACGCCAACTTGTCTTGTGGTGCTATCGTAGGTGGTCGAAATCCCGATTTTCGACGAATTGAAATTTGAATAATACTCCAGATTTCCATTGGACAAATTCAGTACTGCCCATCTGTCGTGGCTGATTTCACCCAAAATTTTTCTATCGCTCACGAATTGGGACATTTCGGTTACATTTTCGAGTGCTGCGAAAGCCGAAATGCTGTCGCTCCCCACCATCAGTCCCGAATTTCCGCCCTGTTTAGACGTAAGCGACAGGCATTTTATGGTGCCGTTGGCGCGGTCGGTCGCGAAGTCCCAGACGTGCCGGTATCCGCCCTCAATCGCGCCGCTTTCGGCGGCGTTGTAGCTCCCTCGCGCGGGATTTGTTCCGGTGTACTCGTCGCCCGCGTGTCCTATAGGCGTAATGCCCGCGGGCGGAACGACGATGTTCGCATCCTCGGTGATGTTGTCGCCCCAAATCAGTATGCCGCCCATACCAACCGTCTGTATTGGCGAAATTGTTTCGGCAATTTTAATCCACCCCGTCTTGTACGCGTAATCGAGCGGCGGATTCAAAATTTTACTTATCGCGTTAGTGATTATGTTGAATTGATAGCAATTGAGGAACTCCAGCATCACCCCGACAATCCGCGTAAGGATTTTGGAGATTTGGAAGAACTCGCGGAAAGCATTAAGACTAATGGAATAATGCAGAACCTCACGGTTGTGCGTTCCGATGACGGAACGGGACTGTATGATGTGATTATCGGAAACCGCCGCCTTGAAGCCGCTAAGCTCGCAGAGATACGGCGAAATGCGTTACAAATACGTGAACGCTGTAAGATACACTCGCGGCAACGACGGCGGTATCTTGGTGCAGACGGAGCTGCTCGACTACAATGGCGGATCGGTGACACTTGCCAAAGCAAGTGAGGTGGAATACGAAAATGAATAAAACCAAAATTGAATGGTGTGACGCAACGTGGAACCCTGTTACGGGGTGCTTGTACAGCTGCGAATACTGCTATGCAAGGAAGATGGCAAATCGTTTTGGACACGGAAATGGAGAGGGGATAACCCACTTTCTCGGTGAAACAATGAGTTGTCCGGTTGTTGGAAAACAAAAGCACGTTGACCCTTATCCTTTTGGATTTGACCCAACGTTTCACAGATATTTATTAGACAAGCCACAACATTGGAGGAAACCGCACACAATCTTCGTTTGCTCTATGGCAGACCTTTTCGGCGAGTGGGTACCCGATGAGTGGATAGAAGCGGTATTCGCGGCTTGCGAGAAAGCTCCTCAGCACCGTTATCTGTTCCTTACAAAAAATCCGAGGAGATATGTCGAGCTTGCCAGAAACGAGAAACTACCTAGAAACGTTAATATGTGGTACGGTTCAACCGTCACAAGCAATGAAATGAAAGCGTTTAGCAGCTTGGATTGTAACACATTCGTAAGCATTGAACCTTTGCTTGCACCTGTAAATCTTTGCGACGCTAGTTGTGTTAATCCAAGCCGTCAAAAACGTGACAGTTTAAAAAGCACATCTGAGTTGTTGAACGAGATAATCTCAAACGGATATGTCTCGGACACTAACCTGCGAATGTTGCTGAATCAAGTAAAGGTATTCAACGACGAGGACGGCGGGATCGATGTGGTGCTGGAATTCAACGGTGACTTCAAACGCGCTCCTAAAAGGTATGAACTTGGAGGACGGTGCAACAATGCGTGAGCGCAATCGGCAGATTGGAGGTCACAAGGCGTGAAATACGAGAA
>CAYZQU010000298.1:0-2591 GCA_964480645.1 uncultured Ruminococcus sp.
ATAAGCCCACATCGGGCGGAATTTTGCTGGAGGGCGAAAACATCACCGGAAAAGCTCCCGCTGAGATAAATCATTGCGGAATCGCCAGAACTTTCCAGAATATCCGTCTGTTTAAGGCAATGAGCGTGCTGGATAACGTCAAAGTGGGAATGGGTAATCAGTCGAAATACACAACAATCGAGGGCATTCTGCGGCTTCCGCGTTATTTCAGAGAGGAAAAGCAGATGACCGAGCGCGCGATAGAGCTGCTTCGAGTGTTTGAGCTTGACGATGAGCGGTTTTCTCTCGCGCAGAATCTCCCGTACGGAAAACAGAGAAAGCTGGAAATAGCTCGCGCTCTCGCGACAAATCCGAAGTTGCTGCTTCTGGACGAGCCGGCGGCGGGAATGAATCCGAATGAAACTGCCGAGCTTATGGAAACAATTCGCTTCGTGCAGGAAAAATTTGATATGACGATATTGCTTATCGAACACGATATGAAGCTTGTTTCGGGTATCTGCGAGGAACTCACGGTGCTGAACTTCGGTCAGGAGCTGGCTCAGGGCAAGACCTCGGACGTGCTTGCCGACCCGAAAGTAATCACCGCGTATCTTGGCGACTAGGGAGGTGCTGTAATAATGTCAATGCTTGAAATTGAGAATATGGAAGTCTATTACGGCGCTATCAACGCAATCAAAGGGATTTCGTTTTCCGTGGAACAGGGTGAGATTATTGCTCTTATTGGCGCGAACGGCGCGGGAAAAACCACCACGCTGCACGCGATTTCGGGGCTTATTCCCACAAAACACGGCTCGATCAAATTTAATGGTAAGGAATTGACGAAAATTCCCGCTCATAATATTGTCAAG
This sequence comes from uncultured Ruminococcus sp., assembly GCA_964480645.1. GTDB lineage: Bacteria > Bacillota > Clostridia > Oscillospirales > Ruminococcaceae > CAG-115. The sequence continues at coordinate 849 of CAYZQU010000298.1, forward strand.
ATGGGAATGGCGCAAGTTCCCGAGGGAAGACGCGTATTCGCGCAGCTTACCGTATATGAAAATCTGATGCTTGGCGCGTATACCCGCAAGGACAATAAGGAAATTTCCGAGAATCTTGAAAAGGTGTATACGCGCTTTCCGCGGCTTAAGGAGCGGCTTTCGCAGTCCGCCGGAACGCTTTCGGGTGGTGAACAGCAAATGCTTGCAATGGGCAGAGCCTTGATGTCCAATCCGTCGATAATCCTGATGGACGAACCGTCGATGGGTCTGTCTCCGTTATATGTAAGCGAGATTTTTGACATCATCACGGAAATCAACAAAAGTGGCGTGACTGTCCTGTTGGTAGAGCAGAACGCGAAAAAGGCACTTTCTATTGCTAATCGGGCGTATGTTCTTGAAACGGGTAAAATCGTGTTGTCCGGCTCAGGCAAAGAGCTTCTGGATAACGCTCAGGTGAAAAAAGCATATTTGGGTGAATAATATGAACGAAAAATTTGTAATAACCATCGCGCGCGGCTATGGCAGCGGCGGAAGAACCATCGGGCAGATGCTCTCCGAGCGTCTTGGCGTGGAGTTTTATGACAAGGATTTAATCAAACTCGCTTCCGAGGAGAGCGGCATTAACGAGGCACTGTTCGGTCAATCGGACGAGAAGACCAAATCTGTGTTCGGAAAGAAGTATACGGGCGAGATAATCCCACCAAACAAGCGCGATTACACAAGCGAGGAGAATCTGTTCAACTTTCAGGCGAAAGTGATAAAGCGGCTTGCCGAGGAGAAATCCTGTATCATAGTCGGTCGGTGCGCGGATTTCGTCTTGCGCGGATTTCCGAATTTAGTCCGCGTGTTTGTCTACGCAGACGAGGAGAACTGTATTAAGAATGTCGCCGAGGTCAAGGGTATTTTCGACCGCAAGGAGGCGCAGCGCAAAATCGCCACTATTGACAAGGAGCGCGCCGCGTATTACAAGTCCCACACCGGAAACGATTGGGAGGATGTGCGCAATTACGACCTTTGCCAGAACAGCAGTAATCTTGATACCACCCCGGCTCGGGGCACCACCCCGGCTCGGGGCACCACCCCGGCTCGGGGCACCACCCCGGCTCGGGGGTTTGAAAAGTGTGTGGAGATAATCTGCAATTATTTGGACGTGGTTTTGAAGTAAATTTTTTATTTACCCCTTGACAAAAGGAAGATAATGTGATATAATAAATTTACGCGGATATAGTTTATCGGTAAAACATTAGCTTCCCAAGCTGAGGTGGTGGGTTCGACTCCCATTATCCGCTCCAAAGTGAAAAAACGGAAAAACCGCATTGCAACGTTGCTCGGCTTAACAATGCGGTTTTTTGTTTTTAAACTCGACGGTCTCCCGCGTAAAACAGCGCAAATTTGCCCAGTTTCGCGCCGTTTTTTCTAACTATGCAACACGATTTTTTCTGCTAATTATATTGTTATAACGATTTTTCATGATAGCTTTGGCTTGTCTCATTTGTACAAAAAATTGACAAAAAATTGTATAATCCTCTAAAAAATCAGTTAACCGAAAATATACTTTCTTCCAATACTGCGCAGTGTGTGATATAATTATTTACGGGCGGAGAGATCCGCTACTTTAACCCCTTGTGGAGGATATATAATTTGTGGCAAGTAATATCCTGCACGATAGCCGCCGAGGACGGGAGCACCGTTGAAACCTACGGTCTGAAATGCAATTCGACCGAGATCAACGATATAACGCTC
>CAYZQU010000299.1:0-2589 GCA_964480645.1 uncultured Ruminococcus sp.
ACCTGTCAAGAGGAACACTCGACCTCAACGGACACAAGCTGACCGTAACGGGAAACCTCATTCAGTCGGGCGGAAATGTTCTGGTGAATGGCGGCGAACTGGACGTTCAGGGAGATTATCGTGTTCAGGCACTTAACGGCGAAAATTACACCGTAAGTCCGGGAACGCTTACAATGACGGACGACTCCGACACCGTGAAGGTAGGAGGAGACTTCGTCATGCAATCTACCAAGAACCACGATGGATTGCTGTCGGCGGGTACTCTGGAAATTGCGGGAGATCTGACACAGCTTTCGGGCGGCGCGTATCAGAATTTCCACACATCGGGAACTCACACCGTTGTGCTGAACGGTTCAGAAAAGCAGACCGTCAGCATATACAACAACAGCAAGGGCAACTCCCGGATTACAAATTTGAAAATCGAGAATACTTCCGCCGAGGGTGTTGATGTGGCGGAATATGTGTACATATTGGGCAAACTTTACAACACGGATTCAGTTGTGACCAGCAGCTCGAATCTGTATCTGACTGCCACAACCGAGTTCCCCGACAACAGGTGGAATCTTGACGCGAATTTTGTCGAGCAGAGGACAATTCCCGAGGGATTCACGGTTGGGGGTTCGCTGTACGCGAATGCTTCGCTTACACTCTCGGGGGATATTTCTGCTGAAAATAATATAAATATTAATAATAATCTGAATTTGAACGGCTACACCCTCACCGTCAACGGCGATGTATGGCTTAGCGGCGGCACGCTGAACATGAACAAAGGCAAGCTGTATGTTGGCGGGGATTTGAATATCAGCAATACAAATAAAAATGGATGTCATGGATACATTTCTATGACCAATTCCGAGGACTACGTTTTTGTAAATGGGAATATGTATGTGGCTGCTTACTATGAAAGCAACTATACTGCGGGAACTATTGAAATAAAGGGCGACTTCACACAAGTGACAACCAGTTACGCGAACAATTTTTACTGCAGCGGCAGCCACAAGGTAGTCCTCAGTGGCGAGGGCTTGCAGAGCATTTCTTTTGCGTCCACGCAGTCACAGTTCAACACGCTTGATGTACGGAACTTCTCGGAGGACGGTGTTGTGTTTACAACGGCGGCAACGGTTGTGGAGCTGCTGGATAACGGCTGTAATATCTCCTTTGCCAACGGCGAGCGCTCGGGCTGGACGCTCGAGGAAGATGAAACCATTGACGGAGACTTGAACCTGTCAAGAGGAACACTCGACCTCAACGGACACAAGCTGACCGTAACGGGAAATCTCATTCAGTCGGGCGGAAATGTTCTGGTGAACGGCGGCGAACTGGACGTTCAGGGAGATTACCGCATTCAGGCTCTTAACGGCAATAATTACACAACAAGTCCGGGAACACTCACAATGACGGACGACTCCGACACCGTGAAGGTAGGCGGAGACTTCGTCATGCAATCTACCAAGAACCACGACGGACTTCTGTCGGCAGGTACTCTGGAAATTGCGGGAGATCTGACGCAGCTTTCGGGCGGCGCGTATCAGAATTTCCACACCACGGGAACTCACACCGTTGTGCTGAATGGTGCTGAAAAGCAGACAATCAGCATATACAACGACAGCAAGGACTATTCGCGGATTACGAATCTGAAAATTGAGAACACCTCCGCTGAGGGTGTTGATGTAGCGGAATATGTGTACATATTAGGCAAACTTTACAACACGGATTCCGTTGTGACCAACAGCTCAAATCTGTATCTGACAGCTACCACCGAGTTCCCCGACAACAGGTGGAATCTTGACGCGAATTTCACAGAGCAGAGAACTATTCCCGAGGGGTTTGCGGTTGGGGGTTCCGTATACATTAATTCAACAATCAGTCTCATGGAAAATACGGATGACAACAGTTATTCGCTTTTCGTTGGCGGTGATGTATGCATGGGCAACGGAACTCTGAATATAAATAAGGGCAGGATGTATGTAGGCGGAGACTTTAATTTTGATAGTTACGGTCATTTTATTATGTCTAATGATGAGGATTATGTTCTTGTTAACGGAAATATGTATGTCGCTTCGTACTATAACCACAATCATACAGCGGGAACAATTGAGGTAAAAGGCGACTTCACGCAGCATAATGGTTACAACTCAAATAATTTCCTCTGTAGCGGAACTCACAAGGTTATCCTTAACGGCGGAGGGGTTCAGAATATCTCTTTTGAAAGCAATCAGTCGCAGTTTAATATCGTGGAAATAACCAAACCAATGAACATCGGATATGTGTTTAACAATAACACAAAGTGGAATGAACTGATTGAAAATTGTTCGGATAATTCCGCGCCCGGTGCGCCGACAAATCTCCAATTTGTGCGCTCCACATCGACCTCCGTTCTGATGAAATGGGACGACTCCGCCGATGTTAAAAGGCTGAAATATTATGAGATTTATCGCGATGGGAAGCTAGTCGGAACTGCCAATAAAAATGAATTTATAGACAACGGTCTGAATACCCATACGCAATATAAATATTATATTGTCGCGTTTGGAGCAAACGGCGTCCGTTCGGAATCAAGCAACGCGATTCAGGCGGCTACCGATGTCG
>CAYZQU010000300.1:0-2580 GCA_964480645.1 uncultured Ruminococcus sp.
TGACGCACGGCGGTTTGCTCGGAAAATCGAGCCTTGCGGTGGTGTTTCCCATCAACTCGATAAGCTCCTGATGGACAATATCAATGACCTGCTGCGCGGGAGTTAGACTTTCGAGAACCTGTGCCCCCAGTGCCTTTTCGCTTACGCGATTGACGAAATCCTTTGCTACCTTAAAGCTTACGTCCGCGTCCAGAAGCGCCATTCGCACCTCTCGCATTGCGTCCTTGATGTCCTTTTCGGAGAGCTTTCCATGACCTTTAAGCTTCGCGAAAACGTTGTTTAATTTCTGTGAAAGCCCTTCAAAAGCCATAGCCCAAGCCCCCTTATCTAAATAGCAAATCCGAAACCGCGCAAGCCTCGCTCCGTTTCGCAATTATCTAAATAGCAAATCCAAAAACGTTCAGATGAAATCCGCGAAGCGGATTTCATCTGAACTCGCCGAGTGGAACCGCTGCCGCTTCGCTTCGCGATTCCACTCGCGTTTTGGATTTGCACTGATCATCAATAACTTGCGGCGAATTAATACCGTTTATGTTATGCGCCGATTATTTCGTGGATACGCTCAACCGCCGCAGAAAGTTTCCGCGACTGCTCTTCGGGAAGTCCCGAAAGTGCGGCCTTCATATTTTTCAGTTCGGTGGAAACTTCAAGGAATCGTTTTGCGTTCCCGAGAATTTCCTCCAACTCAATCAACCGCTGTTTCCCTTTTTTCAGGAAATCGTTCACAGATTGGCGGGAAATTCCGCCCATTTCCTCAGCGATTTCCCCAAGTGACAAATCCGAATTAAGCCGCAAATCAAGCGCGGTTTGTTGACTTTTCGGAAGCAAATCTCCGTAAAAATCGAGTAGCAGTATAATATTATCGTCCATAATGCGCCTTTCGGTGTAACGTAAATTTGCTTTACACCAACAAATAGTATTATATCACAAAAAAATCTCTTTGTCAATAGGGTTTTCAAAAATTTTCATAAATCTATTGACAACTACGGAAAAATTTGTTATAATAAAGGTGCGACGTAATTTTATATTTTCTCAAAAAAGCAAGCGCTTGCCTTTCGGTAAAAGTGCATGCTCCCTTTTCGTATGCTTTTTTGAGAAGCGGAATTGCGTCGCGGCAATCGGAGCTTTGCATTTTTCGTGCGCGGCTTCGGTCGCGCATTTTTTAATTTACGGGAAATCGTTTCTAATCAAAGCTGCGAAGGAGAAAAAATGACTAAAAAAGGAATAATACTTGTTTCGGTTATAGGCGGAGTTTTGACGTTAGGCGGAATAGGAGTGTTGATTAACAAGGGTTCAAAAGACATCGGTTTGTCAGACAATAGCGGCATATCAATAAATACAACATCAGATTTGAACAGAAGCGAGAGCGTTGTTATTTTTTCTGAGCCAAAGCTGTCCACATCGACTGAAACTAACCCCCGCCCAACCGTTTTATTTATAACAACTCCGAACGAATCCACAGAAGCCTCTACCTTTGTGTCGTCTGAAACAATTCCGAAAGAAATTACATACGTTCTTAATACCAATTCACATAAGGTTCACAAATTAAGTTGTAGAGATGTTGATAAAATCAAATCGAAAAATTATGTTACAACAACCGATTTACAGGGCGCAATAAATAATGGATATACAGCCTGCGGTCATTGTAAGCCGTTTTGAATAAATCTCCCCGCCCAACAGGACGGGGATTTTCGTATATCAACTCTTAGCAATCTCCGAAATACTCCGCGCGACCAGCTTTCTGAACAGGGGAGCTACTCTATCAGCGGTTTCTTGAACCTCCTTATGCGACAGGGGATTGGACGAAATTCCCGCCGCGAGATTGGAAATACACGAGATACCGCAGACCTCCATTCCGCAGTGCCGCGCCGCGATAGCCTCAACCGCCGTGGACATTCCCACGGCGTCCGCACCGAGCCGCCCGTAAGCGCGAATCTCGGCGGGAGTTTCGTAGTTCGGACCGGTCGTTTGGATATAAACTCCGCTTTTCAGCGGAACGCTCTCTGCGGCGGCAGCGTTCTCGATAATCGTTCTCAGACGGCGGCTGTAAACCTCGCTCATATCGGGAAACCGCGTGCCCAGCTCGTCAATGTTCGCGCCGATAAGAGGGGAGGGGACTGACAGGGAAATATGGTCGCAAATCAGCATAAAATCCCCCGCATGAAACGACGGATTGATTCCGCCCGCCGCGTTTGTAAGAAACAGCGTTTTCGCTCCCATCATCTTCATTAGCCGCGTTGGAAGCACCACGTCCTGAACCGAATATCCCTCATAGTAATGCACTCTGCCCTGCATAGCAACAATAGGAACACCACCCGAATACCCGAACACAAATTGCCCCTTGTGTCCCGCGACGGTACTGGTCGGGAATCCCGGAATCTCATTGTACGGGAGCGTTTCCCGAACGTCCATTGTGTCGCAGAAGTCCCCCAGACCGCTTCCGAGAATAAGTGCCAGTTCCGGCTTAAAGCTGATTTTCTTCTCTACTGCGGCGTAACATTTTTTCAACTTTTCATAAACTTCGTTCATAATATCCTCCTTATCTTGAAAGCAAATCCGAAAACGCACACGCTGCGCGTG
>CAYZQU010000301.1:0-2579 GCA_964480645.1 uncultured Ruminococcus sp.
AGGGGGCACAGGTCATCAGTCTGGACGCGTATCAGATGCCGCCCTGTCTCATTACTAAAAGCGACGGGGGCTCGATCTATCATTCGCGCGATATCGCGGCGGTGTTGTACCGCAAGGAGAAATACGATTTTGCAAAGTGCATCTATGTGACGGGATTGGAGCAGTCCCTTCATTTCAGGCAGGTTTTTAAGGCCATCGAAGTGATGGGGTACGACTGGGCGGACACGTTAATCCATGTCCCGTATGGCCTGGTGAGCCTGGACGGGGAGAAGCTTTCTACCAGAAATGGAAATATCATTTACGCGGAGGATATTTTGAAGGAATCCATCAGGCGCGCCAGGACTGCAGTCCTGGAAAAGAATCCGGATCTGGAGAACAGGGAGGAAGTTGCGAAAATGGTGGGCGTGGGCGCAGTTATATTTCATGACCTGTACAATCAGCGCATAAAAAAACCGATGAGTTTTGTCATCGGTAAATGCTTTATAATGCTGCAAAATATTGCGATAGCACTCCATCAAGCATCTCGATGACAGTCATACGCCTGTTCGACGCACAACCGGATATGCACATCTTCGGAAATGTACATTCCTCGGCGGAATTGCCTTTTGCGCCGCCGCCTCCGAAAGCTGTTAAAGCGGAAAACCGCCCGCCGCGCTACTTTTCAATTTCGCACCTCTATCAATTACATTATATTGTATCACATAATTCACCTTTTGTCAATATGTTTATTTGCTTTTTTCAGAAAATTTATGTGCGTATTCATAAAATATTTTGTACATTTTTACTTTTGACGATTGACAACTTATATTTTTTATGGTATAATTATAATTTAGAAATATATAACAATTGGAGATTAAAATGCTCAAAAGTGACTTTTATTACGACCTCCCCGAGGAGCTTATCGCGCAGACTCCCGTAGAACCACGTGACAGCTCTCGATTGATGAAGATCGACAGACAAAGTGGAGAAATCATTCACGACCGTTTCTATAATATATGCAATTACCTGAAAAATGGTGATTTGCTCGTGATGAACGACAGTAAGGTATTCCCTGCGCGGATTTACGGAACAAAGCGTGATACTGGTGTTCCGTGTGAGTTTTTGCTGTTAAAGCGAAACAGCCTTACGGAATGGGAGACAATGGTAAAACCCGGCAGACGTCTGAAGCCGGGCGCAATCGTGAACTTCCCGGAGGGTTTGTCCGCCGAGGTGTTGGACACGGTTGACGGCGGAAACCGCTTGGTAAGGTTCAGCTTTGATGGAGATTTTTTCGACATTCTTGACAGAATCGGTCAAATGCCTTTGCCGCCGTATATCACCGAAAAATTACAAAACAAAGACCGTTATAACACGATATATTGCCGCGAGACAGGCTCTGCCGCCGCTCCGACCGCAGGACTTCATTTCACCGAAAAGGAGTTCGAGCAAGCTCACGCAATGGGCGTGGATACGGCGTATGTAACGCTCCACGTGGGATTGGGAACATTCCGCCCCGTCAAGGAGGACGATATTCTGGATCACAAAATGCATACCGAACACTATTCCATTCCCACAGAAACCGCCGAGAAAATCCGCGCGTGCAAAGAGCGCGGCGGACGCGTGATTGCCGTGGGAACAACCTCCTGCCGAACGCTTGAAAGCGCGGCACAAAGCGGAAAAATGATTGACGACACAAGTATTTTCATCTATCCGGGATACGAATTCAAGTGTATTGATGGACTGATTACCAACTTTCATCTTCCCGAAAGTACGCTGATAATGCTTGTAAGCGCGTTCCTTGGCAGAGAAAAGACTCTGAACGCGTACAAAATCGCAATTGAGGAGCGATACAGGTTTTTCTCGTTCGGGGATTGTATGATTATAGTTTGAAAGGAAGTTTACAATGATTTTGTCCGGGAGTGAAATTATTCGCCAGATAAATAAAAAGATATTTATAGAGCCATTTGACGAGAGCAGAATCAATCCCAACAGCTATAATTTATCGCTTGCAGATGAGCTTTTGGTATATGAGCGGGAAATGTTGGATATGAAGTGCGAAAATCCCGTAAAGCGCATTATCATACCGCCCGAGGGAATTGTTCTTGAACCGGGAAGACTGTACCTCGGCAGAACAGCGGAATTTACCCGCACGGAGGGTTATGTTCCAATGCTGGAGGGACGCAGCTCCACGGGGCGGCTGGGACTGTTTATACACGTAACGGCGGGATTCGGCGACGTCGGATTCGCGGGGTATTGGACTCTGGAAATTTTCTGTATACAACCAATACGCATTTATACCGGCGCACAGGTTTGTCAGATATATTATCATACTATTGAGGGCGATTGTTCCATAACATATAATGGCGGAAAATATCAGAATAACTCGGGCGTTCAGCCGAGTATGATGTTTAAGGATTTTGAATAAGAGACGCAGTTCAATGATTATAGACGTGTACACACATTGCAAATCAATAAGGATGGTTTTTATGAACAGACAAGATTTTTTAAGAAACGCTAAGCGTTATTCGCTTTATTTCAAACCACGGAACGAAGAAGTTGAAAGCGTTATCCGCGAAAAATGCAGTGAAAGCGATACAGAT
>CAYZQU010000302.1:0-2577 GCA_964480645.1 uncultured Ruminococcus sp.
CTTCGCGATTTTATCGTTATCGTCGGTAGGGTAGAAGTCGAGATATATTTTCTCGGAACAGCAAATCGGAATGTCCTCGTTGATCCCGATGCTGCCCAAGTGGTCGAACAGCTCGTCCGTAGGCGCGTCAAATTTTACGGAATTATTTCCGTTTTTAATAAAAAATCTTATCATATCAAGCCCTCCAATTCAGCATTTTAACGCCGTTTCTACGCAGCATAACTCCCGCGAAGATTGTCAGCGCTACGGGATCGTCAATCAGCGTCCAATCGCACAACTCGCCGAGCGAAATACCCGAATCGCCATTGTAAACCGCTTTTGCTGCTTTGTACAAAGCGTACCCCTCAGTGGAGATTCCGCTTAAACTTATCGAATCAAAATTAACGGAATATCCCTTCAACGCAGTCGCAGAGCGTTTCCACAGAAATTTATCCGCGGACAATAAAAAAATGGTCGCAATAAATTCATTGCGGCTAGCATGCGGATTTTCAATGTTTTCCGAAATAAATTCCGTGAAATACTTTCTGTGCAGTGAGTTTTTGAATTTAATTTTCATAATTTTTCTCACCTCCGGCGGACAAATTTTTTGCAATCGCGGCATCCAATTTACGCTTAATTTTTTCGAGAAATTCCACCGTGTCCTTATTCAAAAAATCGTTAAATTCAATTGCTGTGAACACGCAGTAGTAAAGGCTTTGCAGCTCCTCGTCATCAAAGATTTTTTCGCGGTCGATAAGCCCGGAAAGCGCGGCAAATTTCTCTCGCGCGTCATCATAATTTACAAAAAAATTGAGGCTTTCATCGCCATTAAAAATGACAAATTCAAACCCCGATTTTCTGTCAAATCGCGCTGCCATTTTTGCGCCGCCAACCTGATAAATAATTCGATATCCGTCCGAAAAATTCGGAATATTTATCGGCTCGCCGTTTTCGTAAGAGGAACAGTAATTTGAAACGTTCTCGCACAGCCGCTTGACATGGAGGAATTTCTTGAATTCTTCATCGGTTAATTCGAACGTTTTTTCGCATTTTCCATCGCGGATTTTTGCGATTTTTGTCTCGTCATACGTCACGGAAACGCTGTTGTCGCGTTCTCGATAAACCGCGTCACAATCGCATTCTTTGACCCGCCGCATAATTTCTTTTTCAAAAATATTCATCGAAATTTCTCCTTTCACATCGACATTTTCGGAGAGTTATCCTGCTGCTGTTCGGGAACGCTCTCCGAAATTTTTTCGTCCAATTTTTTAAGCGCATCGTACTCGTCAAAATGGAGGTTTCCGTCGTTCTCCATTGCGAATTTCACGCAATTCCGTAACCGTTCAAGTTCGGAATTTTCGAAATATTTATCGCTGTCAATCAGCCCCGAACGAACTGCGAAATTCGATTTTGCACCGTCATAATCCGCAAAATAATTCCCGTTGCAGACGTGTTTTCCGTCCTCGGAACGCAGCCATGTGACAAATTCAAAACCGAATTCATCATTATATTTTGCAGCCAGAACCGTGCCGCCGAATTCCGCAAGGCAGCGGTATTTTTCCGATAATCCGTCAGCGACCAACAATGCTGCTTTTTCGTAAGCGGAGAAGTAATCAAGAACCTTGCGATTCAAGTGGTAAAGCGCGTAAAACGCCTCTCTGCCGGTTTTGGAAAATTCTCCGCTGCTGTACAGAACGTCATCTTTGCGAATCTTAATTACATCACCGTCGTTCAAAGTAACAGCGAATTCGCCGTTTTCAAGCAAGAAATTATATCCTTCCTCACTCAGCCGCCGCGCAATCTCCTTTTGGAAAATGCTTATCGACTGCTCCCGTTTCAAGAGGATATCTTCTGTTTTCAGCAGCTTGTTAAGCCCGAATAGGTCTTTTGTCTTTTCGACTTCGGATATCCTCTCCAACCACTCGTCGGAAATATCTCGGGTCAAATCGACCGAAATTCTGCAGTCCTTTATGCTGTCCGCACCAAGTTTGCAAAGTGCCTTTTTGATCGTGATATCCTCACACGGTATTTCCACGAATTCAATTAAGCTGCCATACCCGATCTCGATTCCCGCGACCGAATTAGGCTCGCAATAATAGGCGGGAAATGTCGTTCCGTTGAAGAATTCCTCGAAAGGTATGTCCACATTGATATACAATTTTCCATATTCGGTGTCGATGCCGCTGCCGGATTCCAACAGTTTCGTGCCTTCTTCAGCAAGCCACTCATGATCGTTAGATTCGGACTCCGAAAGATGTCCGCAAATGTTGAGTATATGCGTCCGCCCAATTCGTTCGAGATCGTCTGTGTCCTCTATCAGCGTGAACCTTTCCAAGTTGTATGTGAGATTGATAATGTTTTTCAAACCCCACCCCGCGCTGATTTCCGGACAGCTCAGTACAGCGAGGAACTGATTACGCTCGCCTTTGCTCATACCGTCCATACGCTTTCCGAGAAAGTTCAGCGCGTCAAGGCTGACATCGCAGTCCTCCAACACGGACAGATCCGCAGGCTCGATTCCGATAACCGTTGCCATAGGAGCGAGGTGTTCCGGATTCATACCAAGCTCGCCGAGCTTTTTCGACAGCTCAGTTTCCG
>CAYZQU010000303.1:0-2571 GCA_964480645.1 uncultured Ruminococcus sp.
GCAATGGTGATAACAAGACCCACGGTGTACTCAACAATGCTCTCACTGCCCTCATGAAAATTACTGACCGTCAGAAGGGCGACGTAGACGGCAAGAACGGTATCAATGTTGTTGATGCAACTTTGGTTCTTAAGCATGTTGCAAAGGTTGCTATTCTCAGCGAAGCTGATCAGGCGTATGCGGATGTTGACGGCAAGAACGGCATTAACGTTGTTGACGCAACCGCAATCCTGAAGATGGTTGCTGAACAGGCAAAAAATAAATAATTACGACAACTTTGGTAATAATAATCCCAATGCGGGGTTCGCCCCGCATAAGGGTTTATTAAAATAAACAAAATTATGGAGGAAAATAATATGAAGAAGATTCTTTCTTTGGGCGTTGCTTCCGCAGTGCTCGCACTGACTGCTGTAGCGGCTTCTGCTGAATCCACTACTACTAAGGGCGTTAAGGCTGAGCTCGCTTCCGGCGAGATTGCTACCGGCGCAACTGTTATCTATAACATTGTTGCTACCGGCGAGGGCGTTGAGAACGCACAGGTTTATCTTGAGGCTGAGGGTCTTGAGTTCGTAAAGGCTACAGGTGCTAATGGTGCTTTGGCTCAACCGAATGATGAGGGTACTTTCCTTGCAATTGCAGCTACCAGTGCAGTTGCTGATGGCACAACCATTGCTACTGTTGAGTACAAGGTAACTGCTGCTAAGGGTGATACTGTTAAGTTCGCTCTGAAGGCTGATCCCGATTTTGCAGATGTAGCAGTTGATACTACTGTTGTAACTGATACAGCTGCAGGCGAGGCTACTTCCGGCGATTCTACTCCCAGCGACAACAGCGATAGCTCTGATAACAGCGGCAGCGATGTTCCCAACCCCGATTCCGGTATCGCACTCGCGATTGTTCCTGCTGTAATTGCAGGCGCAGCTGTTGTAGTTGCTGCTAAGAAGAGAAAGTAATTTCACTTCGCAAATAAAGTTTAAATAACTTTACCGCTCCGAGAAATCGGGGCGGTTTTTTGTATTGACTTTTTTTTGCCGTTCTGTTATAATGTAAGGGGGAGGGGATTGAATGAGGTTTGTGGAAATTTTTACCGATGGAGCGTGCAGCGGGAATCCGGGCGCGGGCGGCTACGGAGTGATTCTCCGCTGTGACGGGCGCGAAAAGGAGATAAGCGGCGGCGAACCGCACACCACCAACAACCGTATGGAGCTGATGGGCGTGATTTCAGCGCTGGAGGCGCTGAAATTTCCGTGCGAGGTGCGCCTTACTACCGATAGCAAGTACGTCGTGGACGCGATAAACAAGAATTGGGCGGTGAGTTGGCGGCGGCGCGGCTGGAAAAAGTCCGACGGCAAACCCGCGCTGAATTCCGATTTATGGGAACGGCTGTTGAAGCTGCTTGAGATACACAAGGTGGAGTTCTGTTGGATTAAGGGTCACGCGGGTCACGCCGAGAACGAGCGCTGTGACAGGCTCGCCGTGGCTCAGCGGGACAAGTATGCGGGGAGATAGAATGCAGAAAATCAATTATCAGCGCAAGTTGGATGAACTTATTGCCACATTCACAGAAACGCCGCGTTTGCTGCTTCACGCTTGCTGCGCGCCGTGTTCGAGCTATTGTCTGGAGTATTTGTCGCGATATTTCGCGATAACGGTTCTTTACTACAATCCGAATATTTCACCGCGCGAGGAGTTTGAAAAGCGCACCGAGGAGGTTCGGCGGCTGATTGACGAGCTTCCCACGGAAAACCCCGTAACTCTTGTGGTGGACGATTACGACCCGAACGAGTTTTTTGACGCGGTAAAGGGACTTGAGGATTGTAAAGAGGGCGGCGAGAGGTGTTTCGTGTGTTATCGGCTGCGGTTGGAGCGTGCAGCGCGTTACGCCGTAGAGCATGGATTCGATTATTTCTGTTCCACGCTGTCGATAAGTCCTCTCAAAAACGCGCAGAAGCTCAATGAAATTGGCAAGGAACTTTCTGAGATATACAAAGTTCCAAACCTCCCGAACGACTTCAAGAAAAAAGGCGGGTATCTGCGTTCCATAGAGCTTAGCCGTGAGTATAATCTGTATCGTCAGAATTACTGCGGGTGTGTGTTCTCAAAGCGCAAGGAGTTGAACGAATGAAACGTACATTGTTAATTATTGGAATTCTTCTATTGATGATTGGATGTATCAACGGAATTCTGATGAAGATAAATTACGGAAAATCTGAGAAATAAAATACGGCAGCCGCTTGGCTGCCGTTCGTTTTAATGCTTAAATATACCAATTAAGTCAAAGTTATCGAAAAAATTATCATTCCATTTTTTGGCAAATGGCTTGACAAAGTATTTTTGAAACTTTCGTATGTTCGCATTTGGGGAATCCGCAATTTCAGGAAGCGCGTGGATTGCGTCCGCGAGAGCGCATGCGTGTTCGACTTCTCCGAGGTTTAGGAGATTTTCGATTTGGTTGGTGGCGGAATCAAGCAACCGATTTAGTTCCCGAAATTCCATCGACCGTTCCGAATTTGCTGCCCAAACCGCTCTCAAACACTCCAAAGCCCCCGCGGAATCACCGTTTCAGAGCGC
>CAYZQU010000304.1:0-2561 GCA_964480645.1 uncultured Ruminococcus sp.
TTCTCCTGAGCCACTGTAATCCCGTATTCCCTGCCCGCCTCACTCAGCATACGGAACTGTTCAAGATAATGCGACACGGTGCATTTACTGCTGAGAATCGCACCGTGTAACACAAAAATCCGCGCGCCGAGCGTCTGCATACTGCCGAAAAAACGGCGGTACATCTCCATCATCTCGTTGATTCGGCGGTCGTAGGTCGAAAACAGGTAAACGCTCTCCATCGGGCTTGAGAACGGATGAAACGATGGCACACACATTCCGTATTCATCGCGTATTTCGCGGATTTGGGTCAATATCGGCTCACGCGCCTCGCACTCGGCGTTCGCAAAGACCTCCGCCGTCTTTACGCCAAGCCGCGCAAGCTCCATAAACGCGTCCTCGGCGTGGAGCGAATACAAGGACGCTGTTGATACTCCTATTTGCATTTTTACCCCCATTCTTATTTTAAAAGCAAATCCGAAAACGCGCTCTTGAAATACCGCTGCGCGGCATTTCAAAATCGCTTGCTAAACGTTACACCGCACGCTGCGCGTGCGCTGCAACGTTTACATTTCGGATTTGCACAAGTTGATTTAACCTTGCAATCCTGTTTTCATTATATCACTTTTCTTAGCATTTTGCAATAGAATTATGCAATATAATTACCTATCGAAAAAATTTCAAAAAATTTTCAAATACCACTTGACAAAATAGTAATCGTATGCTATAACATTAAACAGAAATTCAATGAGGTGAAAATATGTCGATACGCGATGAGCAAAAGGAACAGCGTCGCCAACTCATCATGGATAAGGCGATAGAGCTGTTTGCGAAAAAGGGCTATGCCGACACAAAAATCGGCGACATCGCACAAGCCGCCGATATGAGCGTGGGGCTGATGTTCCACTATTTTGAATCCAAGCGTCTCAATAATGAGTGTTTTCGGGTATTCAAGTCGCGAATGTTCGGCGGCGGTACTGAACGGTTATCGGATTCCCTCGCTTGTCGGTTTTGCGGTTGGTACGGTATATCAATACGCCCTGTTACGAATAGCTGTGGACGTTCTGTTTAAGGACATCGATAACGTTCCCGAATTTGATTTCAACGTCAAAGCACTCATCATCGCGGCGGTTTCTTTTGTTTTAATCTATGAAGTCACAATGTATTTCTGCTCGCGGTCTATCGGAAAAATTTCCGTTAAAGAGATTATGGCGAATTATGAATAACACTGAAGCCTGTTCGCATTAACCGAAATTCCCGAATTTCGATTAATGTGAACAGGCTCTAATTTATAGTCACAGCTTAACCGGCTCAAACATACTCTGCACCACCAACCAATTTGGTGTGTAACAGCGGTTTATGGTCCAATACGAAACCCCTGCGAGGTCAAATTCCTCGACAAGTCCAAGCTTCGCTTCAATACTGCGAGGGTCGTCAAACCACACAACGTGACGCGTTCCGTTTTCGTTATAGTAAAAATAAGGAGTCTGTGTCTTCTCGTCATACAAAATCTCGGAATTGTAGCGAATCGCGAGTTCTGTCGCGGCGGTGAATCCGATACTGCTTGCCGCCTCACCGCGCGTGTACGGCAGTATCCAATCGTAGCCGTAATTCGGCATTCCCATCAGAATCTTCTCCGATGGAATCTCCGTTACCGCATAAGAAAGCACCTTACGAACCTCCTCAATCGGCTGTACAGACATCGGGGAGCTATATGTATACCCCCATTCATACGTCATAATGACGACATAATCCGCCACCTCACCGTGAACCGCGTAATCGTGCGACTCGTAGAGAATCCCCTGCTGGTCGGCGCGGTACTTGGGAGCAACCGCTGTCACAAGGATATATCCCGCTTCATGCAAACGCTCGGAGATCTCGCGCAGAAAGCTGTTGTACGCTTCCTTGTCATCGGGCGAAATGTACTCGATATCAAGATTCAGACCATAATAATTCTTCTTTTCAAGCTCCGCGAAGATGTTGGTAATCATATTTTCACGCGCTTGCGTATCGGCGAGAATCTCCGACATCACTTCGGTCGAGAATGTTCCCTCGTAGATGTTCGTAACCGTCATAAGCGGCATTACGCCCGCGTTTCGCGCCTTTTCAATCATCGCGTCGTCATTTGGCGGGAAGATTTCCCCGATTGGTGAAATAGAATATGAAAACGGACTTAAAAATGTCAGTGACGGTAACGCGCAATTTAATGCGTAATCCGTTATTGTCGGATATGCGTAACCGTTTATTACCGCAGGGCGGAGCGACATTTCACGCTGCTGTGGAATCAGAATTTCATCGCCGATTTGTAACGCTATGGGGTTGACATCGGGATTCGCTTCAATCAGTGTATTCAGCGGAATCTCAAACTCCCGCGCTATCGAAAACAGCGTCTGTCCTTCTTCAATCCGATACCGCATTATATCCGACATTATCACCAGATTCTGCCCCACCGTAAGATTATTCGGCGAGCTTAACCCGTTATCCGCCGCGATTTCCGAAATGGGAATATCAAACCGCTGCGACAATGCCCTTAATGTATCTCCCGGACGCACCGTATAAATAAACATAATAACCCCCTTATC
>CAYZQU010000305.1:0-2550 GCA_964480645.1 uncultured Ruminococcus sp.
TTGAACTAATCACTTTTCGCTGTTGGAATAATGGTTTGGATTGTATCAAACGTGCCATCTTCTCGGATAACAACAATAAAACCCCTCCGTTTCCCGGAGGGGTTTTATTGACAAAGTTCGACATTTATGGTATAATATACTTGCCGGTTACACCCCGGACATCTAGTGAAAGGGGGTGAATGCAGGTGTCGCAGTTTATTGCCTTTTTGTATACCATCATGGCGAATGTTATCTCACGATACATAAACCAATGGCTCGATGGTAGAAAGTAACTGGTGAGCCCAAAAAGGATTGAAAAAATCGTCCCCGTGCTGACACGCGGGGGAAATTTTTTTGTGAATGTGGTTTGTCACAATCTACCTTTTTGTAATTATATTATATCACACCAATTTCGATTTGTCAAGTGTTTTTTGAGATTTTTTATCAAAATTCGGGTTTTATCTCAGCCTGATTCTCTATCTTCTTTGCTTTGAGAATACCAAGAGCCAGGAAGTACATCATAACTGCAATTACTATCGCCAGTCCTACTGAAACCCCAATGCTTGCAAGATTCTCGGAAATGTCGAATCCGTTACCCGAGTTGATTCTTGAAATCATTGTGATAAGCGCGAACGGGTGATAATCGGTAAGTCCGAATCCCTCCAACAGACTTTGAAGTATAGTCTGCCCAAGGAAGACCACGGGAACCATCACGCCAGGGCGTGAGGTACACAATCCCACTGACAGATAAACCGCAACAATAAACGCCATATACACCGCCATCAAAGCGGAGGAAAAGACGATGTTCCCCACAGTGGGAAGATTTACCGTGAACAGCGCGGAACATATCGCGCCGGATACCAGACTGCACAAAAACGTTTCAATCAGCACAATCAGCGGATAAATCACAAATTTCGGAGTCAGATAATTTTCGTATTTCAGACCCGCGCACATCGGAATAATCATTGCGCGCTTTTTCTGTTCGCCGCCCGCCGCCGACATCAAAATCAACATCACAATCAACAGTGAATATGAAGTCAACCCGACCAGACTTGTTGCGAACATCATTCCGCCGTCACTATACATTTCAGCCATATCGCCGAAAACATTCACACCGGCATCATTTCCCATTCCGTCCTGAAATTCGACTGCCGCCGTCGGCGCGGAATTTCCAGACTGCTGAACCTGTTCCATTATGATGCCTGTAAACTTAAATAACAACGGATTGAAAATCGCGAACGCGATAATTCCGGCAAGTACGCCCCAGAAACGCCCCGTACGCCAGAACTGAGACCATTCTTTCTTAAAGCTGTATTTCAACTGCATTTATTCCACCACCTTTTTGAATACTTCCTCAAGGCTCGCCGTACCGATTTGGAAGCTCTCGACTATCATTTCATTATCCGCCAACAGCTTCATAAGCCGCTTTGCGGTATCCTCGGCGTTATCTGTTCCGAAACGGAACATGTTTGTTTGTTCGTTGTATTCCCCACGCGCGTAATCCACTTTCAGCAGAGTGATTTTATTATCCTGTGTAAGATCACGCACTGACAGCGAAATCACATCGCCGCCGTATTTGGCGAGAATGTCCTTTAGATTACCCTCCTCGGCAAGAACGCCGCCGTTTATAATACCGATTCGGTTCGCTACCCGCTCCACATCTGACAGAATATGTGTGGACAGCACAATCGTACTTCCAAGACTTTTCAGTCTGTTGATTATTTCGACAACCTCCATACGTCCTTGCGGGTCAAGCGCGGAAGTAGGCTCGTCGAAAAGCAGAAGATTCGGGTTGCGGAAAATCGCCGCGCCGATTCCGAGACGCTGCGTCATACCTCGCGAAAAGCCCTTTGTGCGTCTGTCCGCTGCGGAGGTCAGCCCCACGATATCCAGAACCTCATTGGTGCGCTTTTTGATGTCTCCATCATACTCGTTGCACGCGGCAATGTATTCCAGATACTCGCGCGCGGTCATATACCCGAAAATCATCGGACTTTCGGGTAGATAACCAATAGTGATTTTCGATTCCGGGGAATCGCCCAATATGATATCACCATCGTCCTTGGGGATTATATCGCAGATGATATTCATTGTGGTGGTTTTCCCGCAACCGTTACGCCCAAGGAATCCATAGACGTCGCCGTTGTTGATGTCCATATTAAGCCCCCGCAGAACCGGGAAATTATTGTAACTCTTTTTCAGGTTTCTGATTTTGACCATTTTTTGAGGTCGCTCCCTTCATTTAAGTGTATATGTGTTCATATCGCACATATACAGTTTAACATATTATTTTCCATTTGTCAAGAGGGTATTTGACAAATTCGCGGGATTATGTTATAATATTTATTGAAAAACGGAGCGTACCCAAATAAACGCTCAACGCAAAGGATTTGATGCAATGAAACATTTCTACATATTTGATCTGGACGGCACTTTGTGCGACAGTATGGGATACTGGCGGCTCGAAACAGCGCACATTCCCGCTGAAGAATACGAAAATCCGCTTATCGCCGAACCTGCCTACGACAAAATGCGCGAGCATTACCGCCGCGATGTGGAGCTTAAACCCGG
>CAYZQU010000306.1:0-2544 GCA_964480645.1 uncultured Ruminococcus sp.
TTTGATAATCCTTGGATTTTACTTCAAAAAAGCTTTTTAATCAGCGTTTCCTTAAATATCAGCAGAATATTTTTCATACTTTTTTCCTCCTCAGATCCTCCGCGCTTACCTTGATCCAACCAATGAAAATCAGCACGGTGAATATTATCATCGACCACGCGATAACGCTTACAGTCTGCCCCGTCCGTGAAAATACCGTCAAATCAAACGCCGCGTTCAGAATAATCCTCGGAGGGAGATATTCCGAAAGAGCGCCAAGGCTGATATCCGGTTCAAACGCTCCCGAAAAGAACAGCATCGCCCAGCTTGTTACCATCAGAATCGGCATAAGAGCACGCCCCTTGATGAATAGATCCAGCAGTATTCCGACTGCCAGAATCGCCAGAGAGGAGCATACGAACATTGCGAAAAGCAGCAGATTTTCCGCAAGAGAAGCGCAGTAATGTGCGCCGAAAAACACCGTGCTGATAATCATAACAGCGGCGGACTGAAGCAGGGTCATCGGCATTGAGCCGATGATTTTCGCAAAATAAACCGTGGTTTTCCCGACCGGAGCACCGTCCAGACGCATTAAAGTGTTGTTGTTTCTCTCATCCGTATACGCGGAAGAGCCGCCCATAATCGCTCCGAAAACCACGATAACCACTGCCATTGCCACCGCGTAATAGTCCATCATCGTGCGCGTTCTTCCAAAATCCTTGGGAGCGGTAAAATCCTCATCGGGAAGAGAAATTTCAGCTATCGCCCGAGGATTATTCACCGCAACCGCCGTGTACGCTCCCGCGGTCTGATTAAAGCCGTCAATCAACGCTTTTACGGTGCGGTTTTTAATCGCGTCCGCGCCGTTATAAATCGTGATTTCCGAGCCTGTAAGCTCCACCATCGCGGAATAATCTCCTATTTTTTCGGGGATTTCGTCCACCTTTTCGGCAGTGAGAACCGATTCCTCTTCCAATGTAACGATAAATTCCTCGAATGCCTTCGCCGAAACGCTCTCCTCCACACAATATGCGATACTTATATCGCCCACCATATCGTCCGAATCCATAACGTCCTCAAGCAGTGTGCCGAGTAAAAACGTACATAAGCTGGGAAACAGTAACGACAAAAACACCACATAAGGTGTGCGGAAATACGAGCGAATCTCGTTAAGAATCAATTGCAGTATTTTCATCAGCGCAGCTCCCTTCCCGTGAGGGCAATAAAGATATCCTCAAGATTTACGGATTCCGACGTAATAGAGCGAATCGGCAGCCCGCGCTGCTTTATGTGCTCCAGATAGAGCGTGAAATCACGGCAAGACATTTTGACTTCAAGCGCGATTTCGTTCTCGTTAACACGCGCGGACTTCACATCGGGAAGACTTGAAAGCTCGTCTATCAGCTCTTTCACAGGAAAAACCGATTTAATTTCCGTGGATATTTTCAGCGTCTTACTGTCCGATACCGAGGAAATCAGCTCCTGCTCGGTTCCGCATGCAATGGACTTACCATGGTCGATAATGGTAAGTCTGTCGCAGATTTCCTCCACCTCGTTCATATAGTGCGAGGTGTAAATGACGGTCGCGCCGCGTTCACGCAGGGTTTTCACCGAGCCTAAAATATGCTCGCGTGATTGCGCATCCACGCCGACGGTCGGTTCGTCCATTATAATGAGTTTCGGGTGGTGAGCGATTCCGCACGCGATGTTAAGACACCGCTTCATACCGCCGGACATCTTTTTGGGGCGCATTTTCGCGCGGTCGGAAAGCCCGACAAATTCTAGAGCCTCATGTGCGGACTCGTTCAGCTCCTTGCCGTAAAGCCCGTATAGCGAAGCGAAAAATTTCACGTGTTCCTCCGCTGTCAGAAACGGATACAAGGCTTTGTCTTGCGGAACCATTCCAATGATACGCTTGACGTCGGCGCGTTTCTTTATAATGTCAAATCCACCCACAGTGACGTTTCCGCGCGTAAAATCGCACAGCGTGGAAATCACGTTCATTGTGGTGGATTTTCCCGCGCCGTTCGGACCGAGCAATCCGAAAATCTCGCCCTCATTTACAAAGAAACTGAGATTATCCACAGCCGTAAAATCCCCATAATTTTTCACCAGATTCTGTACATTAAGAAATTCTTTCATCGTTTCGCACCTCTTGTTTATTGCGGTTCAACGCATTTACGGGGCGCGCTTGACGCATTCAAAACACGGAATGATTTCTCATAACCGCGTTGCCCCTTGATGATATAAGTATATCATATTCCGCCGGAATCCGCAAGTGACTTTTGTCGGAACATCGTATGACATTTGTCATAAAAAGGCAGCACCGCGCTAAAATTTCGGAAAAATCAAATTTTTTTCAATCTCGGCAAATCACGCAAAATAGCTGTACAAGCCGATTTGTGCTTTCTTGTCGCTGCCGGGTTCTCCCATGGAACAAAATTTTTTTAAAAACCCCTTGACAAATGTAAATAAACGTGTTATAATATATTAGTCGATGATAAAGACACGGAGCAAATGCTGGTGTAGCTCAGTTGGTAGAGCAGCTGATTTGTAATCAGCAGG
>CAYZQU010000307.1:0-2533 GCA_964480645.1 uncultured Ruminococcus sp.
TATATTATTTTCACATAAATTTCACTCATGTAAATAAAACTTCTGAAAAAAAGGCGTTGGATAAATTTAGGTTACTTTAGCTTGCGAGTTTGCTAGGAGCGAAGGCTTTTTTACAACGGTAAATTCCAAGGAATTCTTCCGTTTCACGCAAAATAAACATTGTTTCACGCAAATGATATTGATTTTTTGTTTAGAAAGTGATATTTTATAAATAGTGGTTTTTTGTGAAATTTTTGTGGCGGTCATATTGACCAAGGAGGTGTATTTGACACTATGTCATTTGATAAGTACAGATTGCGGTGTTTACTTATATTTACACTCTGTTTGGGTATATTGTTTACATTATCCTCCGAAATGTCGGGGGGAGTTTTTGCGCTTGCACAGGAGGGTAATGTTGACCCGGCGGAGGGCGAGCCACTGCAAAGTCAATACGAGGCGGCATGGCAGAATCCGCAAGACGGAGAATTGTTATACGGTTCTTTTTCGGAAGCACTTGAAAATGTCAGTGACAACGGAACAGTTATATTGCGGTCGGATATTTCCCTGACGGCGGGAATAACCGTCTCAAAGTCGATAACAATAATGTCGGCGGATGCAGATGCGCCTTGCACAATCAAAAACACAACAGCGGATACCGATGATAGAGAGGAGGTCGGCAGGATATTCACCGTTTCCGGAGGTCAGCTTAAATTGCAAGACATTATTCTGGACGGCGGAAAAGACGACGGAATTGCTGCCTACCATCCTCTTATTTGCGTAACCAACGGAGCGAATTTGGGAATATTTGACGGAACAGTACTGCAAAATGCCGAAAATAAATCGGAGAGTATGTGCGGCGGCGGAGTCAACATCAGAAACGGACAACTCTATATGGGCGACGGTTCTGTGATTAAAAACTGTAAGGCACGGCATGGCGGCGGTGTTGAGGTAAACAGTAAAAGTAAGGATTACAGACAGGCTGTGTTCGGCATGGCGGGCGGCAGCATTGAAAACTGCACCGCAGACTGCGGCGGCGGAGTATACGTTAATATCGGGCAGTTCCAAATGGTTGGAGGAAAAATAACAGGCTGCACCGCCGTAAGTGAAAAACATGACGAAGGCGGCGGCGGAATCTTTGTGGCAGGAGACGGGGCTGTTGGGGCTGCACTTGTTGCGGGCGGTGAAATTTCGGGCAATACTGCGGTTTCAACCGGCGGCGGCATACTTGTATGCGGCGGTTACGCGCAGCTTTATATTCAAGATGAAGGCACAATCAAAAACAACACGGCGAAAAACGGCGGCGGTGTTTCCGCACTTTGGGGAACGCTGAGGCTGTACGGCGGAACTGTAACGGAGAATACCGCCGAGCTTTATGGCGGAGGTGTTTTGGGCTCGCCTGACAGCGTTATATTTATGCAGGGAGCGCCCAAGGTGTTCTGCAACACGGCAAAGGACAAAGAGGATATCTTTGATAATCTGTATCTGGATGGAGCCGATGATGACGGTTATCCCACATCTCCGATAAGACTTATCGGATCGTTGACGGACGGTGTAAATCTCGGAATGTCACGTTGGGTTCTCCCCGACGATGGAGAACACCCTTACAGGCAAATGATCGTACCGTACGGCGGTTATTCGTTCTCGCAGAGCGATCTCGACAGGCTGTGTTATGACCGCTCTGCCGAAAACAAGGAGCTGTATGCTGATAATCCGGAAAAATATGCTTTTATTCCGTACAACGGCGAAATCGTCATGGTGTTGGCGGTCGATGTTACGCTTGACAAGGAAAGTCTGTCTTTTGAAGGAGTATCAAGTTCATCCGAAACTCTTACTGCGACAGTAACGCCCGCCAATGCTCCCGAAAAGGGCGTCATTTGGAGCTCCTCCAATGAAGCTGTGGCAACGGTTGACGAAAACGGAAATGTTACGCCCATAGGCAATGGCACGGCGGTTATCACGGCAACGACTAAGTCGCCTTATCATGCGACGGCGTCCTGTTATGTGACAGTTGACTGTTATCAATTGACGACCAAAGCAGTGCATGGAATGCTCACCTATACTCCCGATGAGCCATACGGATTTTTTCCGAGCGGTCAGCTTATCACACTGAATGTCGTTGCGGACGAGGGATATCGGCTTCATTCACTCAAAGCTTATCAGACGGAGGAAGAATCCGTAGAGGTTGCCATTAATGATGATAATACTATCATTATGCCGGAATATAACGGAACTGTGGAGGCTGTGTTTGAGCCAATCCCTTACCCTATCGGATACTTCCTTGACGGAGGTGAGCTGAAAGCGAGCGAAACAAATCCCGATTCTTATACGATAGAAAGCGGCGAGATAACCTTAAACAACCCGATCAGGAGCGGTTACACCTTTGTAGGCTGGACGGGAACGGAACTTACGGACTCCACATTTGTCGTAACAATTCCGACAGGCTCAACAGGAGCGCGTGAATATACGGCGGTCTGGGAAGAAAACAACAGTGATTCGTCCGATAACAATAGCAGCAGTTCCTCGGGTGGTGGCAGTAAACCAACGAGCGATTATA
>CAYZQU010000308.1:0-2514 GCA_964480645.1 uncultured Ruminococcus sp.
AGAAGCATTAAGAAGGGACCTTTCGTGCAAGAGGCTCTTATGAAAAGAGTTCTTGAGATGAACGAAAAGGGCGAAAAGAAGGTTCTTAAGACATGGAGCCGCGCATCAACGATTTTCCCCGAATTCGTAGGTCATACGTTCGCCGTACATGATGGCAGAAAGCATGTTCCGGTATACGTTACCGAGGATATGGTAGGTCACAAGCTCGGTGAGTTTGCCCCCACACGTACCTTTAAGGGTCATGCGGGAAGCAAGACTACCAATAAGTAAGGAGGAGAAAATATGGAAGCTAGAGCAGAGCTTAGACAGGTTCGTATTTCTCCGAGAAAGGTAGGCATTGTGCTTGACCTTATCAGAAACAAGCCTGTGGAGATTGCAATGGCAATTCTCAACAATACTCCCAAGTCCGCCTCCGAGCCGCTTGCCAAGCTGCTGAAAAGCGCTGTTGCAAATGCGGAGAACAATCACAATATGGATACCTCCAGATTGTATGTTTCCGAGGCTCACGTTGGACCGGGAATCACGCTGAAGCGTATCAGAGCCAAGGATCACGGACGCGCTCACAGAATTCTTAAGAGAACGTCCAACATCACGCTGGTTGTTAAAGAAGCTGAATAAGGAGGAGAATAACAATGGGTCAAAAGGTTAATCCCCACGGTCTCAGAGTGGGAGTAATCAAGGATTGGGATTCTCGCTGGTTCGCCGATAAAGCAACCTTCGGTGATACATTGGTCGAGGACCACAAAATCCGCGATTATCTTATGAATAAGAGAAAATTCGTGAATGTCAAGGGCGAGTCCACTCCCCAGCTGCTCTCAAGAGCGGTCGGCATTGCGAAGGTTGAAATCGAGCGCGCAGGCGCGGATAAAATCAAGATTTTCATTCACACCGCAAAGCCCGGTATGCTTATCGGACAGAAGGGCGCGGAAATCGAGAAGATCCGCGGCGAAATCGAGAAGCTTGCTCCCGGCAAGTCCGTTTCGTTGGACGTTATCGAGATCAAGAATCCCGATACCAACGCACAGTTGGTTGCCGACAACATCGCTATGCAACTTGAGGGACGTGTTTCCTTCAGACGTGCGATGAAGCAGGTTATCGGCAGAACTATGAAGAGTGGCGCAAAGGGTATCAAGACTATGGTAAGCGGTCGTTTGGGCGGCGCGGAAATCGCGCGTTCCGAGAGCTACCATGAGGGTACTATCCCGCTGCAGACGCTGCGTGCCGACATTGATTACGGCGTAGCGAGAGCAAACACCACTTACGGTGTTATCGGCGTTAAAGTTTGGATTTACAACGGTGAGGTTCTTAAGGGTGAGATTCCCGCGCAGAGAACCGAGCGTCCCGACAGACGCCGCAACGACAGAAATGACAGAGGCGGCAGAGCGAACGGCGACAGACGTCCGCGCAAGCCCAGAGAAAACAAAAAAGAAGGAGGTAACGAATAATGCTGCTTCCGAAGAGAGTAAAATACAGAAGAGTGCAGAGAGGTCGTCGCAAGGGCGTGGCAACACGCGGCAACAAGGTGACTAACGGCGAGTACGGTCTTCAGGCACTCGAGGCTGCATGGATAAAGTCCAACCAGATTGAGGCGGCTCGTGTCGCGATGACTCGTTACATTAAGCGTGGCGGTCAGGTCTGGATCAAGGTTTTCCCGGATAAGCCCGTTACAAGCAAGCCGCTTGGAACTCGTATGGGTTCAGGAAAGGGCGCGCCTGAGTATTGGGTAGCCGTTGTTAAACCCGGACGCGTAATGTTCGAGATCGCGGGCGTTTCCGAGGAAACCGCGCGCGAGGCGCTTCGTCTGGCAATGCATAAGCTGCCGATTAAGTGCAAATTTGTGAAAAAGGAAGACGGGGGTGAGCTTTAATGAAGGCTTCGGAAATTAAATATCTTTCGGAAACTGAGCTTGAAACTAAGCTCGCCGAACTCAAGGCGGAGCTTTTTAATCTGCGCTTCCAGCTTTCCGTTAATCAGCTTGAAAATCCCACCAGAATCAAAGCCGTTAAGAAAGACATTGCCCGCATCAAGACCGTTCAGCGCGAGCGCGAGCTTACGGCACAGAATTAAGGTAAGGAGGATAAAAGCAAATTATGGAAAGAGCTTTAAGAAAGACCAGAGTCGGCAGAGTAGTCAGCAATAAGATGGATAAGACAATCGTCGTTGCCATCGAAGATAATGTTCGTCATCCTCTTTACAAGAAGATTGTAAAGCGCACCATCAAGCTCAAGGCTCACGACGAGCAGAACACCTGCAACATCGGCGACAGAGTTGAGATTATGGAAACTCGTCCGCTTTCCAAGGACAAGAGATGGCGTCTGGTAAATGTTATAGAGCGCGCTAAGTAAGCGGCGGTCGTTTTGGGGGAGTTTGCGCTTCCCGAGATGGCAAATTGAATCTACGAAAGGAGAAGTAATGCCATGATTCAGATGCAGACATTGCTTAAGGTTGCCGACAACACAGGCGCTAAAGAGCTTATGTGTATCAGAGTGCTGGGCGGTACCCGCAGAAGATACG
>CAYZQU010000309.1:0-2494 GCA_964480645.1 uncultured Ruminococcus sp.
AGCAAAATGTCAAAATTTCAGATGAAAATTTTGTTGAAAATGTAGAAAATACAGAATCTGAATCTGAAATAGAAACGGCAGAACTTTCAGGTTGGCATAAAAATCTGAACGAAATTATGAGTGAAAACGGATATACGAATCAACTTAAGGCGTCAGGGTATAATGTCGAGCATATTCTGTCGGCGTATAATCGCGGGCGAATCAGCGGAATGGACGCTCTGAAAGAACTTTCCAAGGGATTATTCCTTGATACTCCCGAGAGTGAACAATACGCGACTGAAATGCTTGCGGATTTCGCGAAAATCAATACAATGCAAGAGCTTATCGACCAATTGAATGGAATGCTTCGCGATATGCCCGATATTCCGCTGAGGGAGCGGCTTTACGGCGTGTTTGTGGACATCATCGACAAAATGGCTGTGAAAAGCGAGCTTCCACAGCATGGAGTGCGTCCGCCGGTAAGCTCCACATTAGATAACCTGACGGATTTTATTCAGCAGAATATCAACAATCCCGCGTTGAAATCCCTCGACAGCTTCAATGCCGCGAATCTGCTTCAAAGTCTGCTTAACGCTCCGGGAGTGTTTACACCACTTGCCCATTATATTTTGCCTCTGGACGTCGGCGGAACGCGTGCGTTCGGCGAGTTGTGGGTGGATAATGACGAGAACAATCCCAACAATACCCCCGGAACTCAGCGGAATTATCATCTGTTCCTGACGTTTGACGTGGAGAGTATCGGGCGTTTCGAGTTGGATATGTACGCTCTCGGCGAGGAGGTCAATCTGTCGCTGTTGTACCCGCCGCGATTCGAAAAGGAAATCGAGCCAATGAAAGACAGAGTTACCAAGATTATCCGAAACAGCGGATACTCCGCCCGGACATTCGAGACCGCTCCCCTCAAAAAACCCCACAACCTCACGGAGGTGTTCCCGAAAATCACCGATAAGAGAACCTCCCTGAATACCCGTGTGTGAGTATCATAGACGTAGGACGGGGGGACTCCGTCCCCCCGAACCCCCGGTGGGGGCTCTGCCCCCACACCCCCGCCAAGGCGCACGTTTTTGCGCGTAGCGCAAAAAATGCGCAGTTTGGCAACAACGCTCCGCGCCAAAGGCGCGGCAAGCGTTGTCCAAACAGGGGCTAGCCCCTTTGGAATCCCGATTCCAATATTGTGTGACTGTAAATTGTTATGTTTTCGCTGTTGGAATGCTGGTTTTAAAGCAAGGTTATAACGATTGGTGCAATTTCAAAACGCAAGAGATGCGGAACACGCCGTAGGCGGGTGGAGCATCGCTTAGCGAGTGCAGACCGCAGGTCTGCACGGTTTTGAATTTGCTATTGAAATAAGGTTATAATGATTAGTGCAAATCCGAAACGTGAGCTTTGCCTCACACCGCCTTGCGGTGTGAGGTAAAGCTCAGCGAGTGCGGACGTAAGTCCGCACGTTTTCGGATTTGCTATTAAAATAAGGAGTTTATTATGCCGAAACAGAAACACCCTATGTCCCCCGCCAATAACAAGCGTCTTTACGGACAAAACGCGGCGGTTGCTTTGAAGTACAATCCCGATATGAATTACGCTCCCGTGGTGGTCGCGTCGGGGTTGGGCGAACTGGCTCAGCGAATCGTAAATATCGCGGACGAGGCGGGAGTTCCCGTGTATCGTGATGACAGCGTCGCGGCTCTGCTCGTTATGCTGAACGCGGGCGAAACTATCCCCAAGGAGCTATATCAGATTGTCGCCGCGATTTACGCCGAGGTGGTGTACACCTCCGACAAGATGAGGAACGGCGGAAAGTAATTATCTCGCGGACTGTCGCTTGCTCATTCGCCGCCAGTTTATGAATCCGTATATGTCGTTCGCCAAAAACGCCGCGAAACATACGATTACCGAAACATATTTCGGGTCGTTCATGGCGGCAAGGCTCCACAGGACGATCAGAACTATGTCATTGGCGGCATAAGCGGCGGCGAACAGCGGACTTCTGCGGAATGTCAGATACACCGCAAAAAAGCTGGTTGCCACGGAAATCGTACTCGGAATAAGATTCGCCGTGCCGAGATACATTAATATAAAGAAGAACCCCGTGGTGATAAAGGCGGTAAGTCCGAGCGCAAATCCGATTTCCCATCCGTGAATCCGGTTGACGCGGACTTCATTCTTACTATACGGATTTTTTATCCACGAAACAAGCGAGATTACCGACATCGGGAGCGTCATTCCGATATAGGTTATCATCTCGCCGTAATACGCGGAGAAAAACGAGATGATTCCGTACAGTACGGCGAAAACGATCATTAGCACCTGCCCGAACGGGTTGCCTTTTGCACAGAAGATAAGCGAGGTCACGCCAATAAGCGAGGCGGCGAGGTTCAGAAAGCTCCCACGGTCGAATATCAGAAACGCGGCGATTATCAGCCCCACGGAAATGCTCCACAGCAGAATTTCGGCTTTGGTGAGGTTTTTCAGCGGATTAGTCATTTTCAGTACT
>CAYZQU010000310.1:0-2493 GCA_964480645.1 uncultured Ruminococcus sp.
GCAGCATTTCAAGACCGCTTGCCAAGCAGCGTGGCACACCGCTTCGCGGTATGCCGCGCTGCTTGCATTTCGAATTTGCACAAGTTTCAATATAACCTTGATTTAGGTTATAACGCTTTAACGCCCAACAACTACCATTATACATCAAATTTTCGGGAAATGCAACCCCTAATTCCGAAGAACAAACCTCTTCAATACTTCTTCGACCGAAATTTCACGTACAACAGCGTCCAGAGCGCCCTTTCCGGACGCTCCCACAAATACGTCTCCACAGTCGATAGAAGCAGTGTCGGGCAACTCCAAAGAATTCACGCCGCGCAGATCCCGCGTAATCCCGACTCCTAACCGCTTGAGAAACGCCTCTTTCTGAACCCAGAACCGAATGAAATCCACCGATGACGTAAGGTGAAACTGCTCCTCCTCGCTCAGCACGCGTTTGTAGAGCATATCGCTAACGCGTCTGTTACGACGCTCCACATCCACTCCTATTTCCCCCGCCGTTGAAAACGCAATGCAAATCGCGCCCTCCGTATGTGACAGCGAAAATTCAAGCTCCCTGTTTTTGAGATAAGGCTTGCCATTTGTTCCGTATGTAAACTTGATTTTCCGCTCGGGAATTCCAATTCGCGCGGATAGCTCCGACATCATTAACAGCCGCGACAACAGCGCGTTGATTCTGTCGCCGTCTTGTTTCTTACGTAAGATGGCGTTTCTCCGTTCACGCGACAGACAACCCGAATAACCCTCAATTTCAGTCCACGTCAGCTTTTCCGATACTCTCATCAATAAAATATCCATATAATTCAAACTCCTAAAACATATCTCCCGTATCGGCTTTTCTTGCCGTCTTGAACCGCGAATTGCTCTTGGTTACGGTTTCGGTGAACAATCCGTTTTCGCCGCACAATTTCAACGTAATTCGCCCCGACTGAATTATCGGTCTGCGGAGAATACGCGCTTCACACGGATTCGCGCCTTCGCGTGTCGCCGCGAGGAAACAGAACTTCTCGTCCTCATACGGAACGTCCGCGTTTTTCAACTGTTTATGCAATTTAGAACGCGCCGCCCTCGCCGTAAAATGACACCAATCTCCATTACCTATTGCGCATTCCCGAACATTCGGGCATGGCGCGGCAATGGTAAAGCCGCTCTCCATCAGCTCGGAGCGCGTTTTCCGCATAGCCGCGAACGCGTTTGGAGTGCCCGGTTCGACAATCACCAGCAATTTATCGGCGGATTCGGCAAGCCGCTCCACAGCGGCTTTGCGGCGGCTTTCGGGCAATTCGTTCAGACAATAAGAGCAAATCACCAAATCCGCGTGTATGGGGATTCCGTCAACAATATCCCCCTCAATCCAATTTTCGGAAATTCCCATACAAGAAGTCAATTGTTTCCCTACGGCAATCATATTCGGCTCTCGCTCCAACATAGTTACTTCCGTGCAATCGGTAAGCAAAAAAGCCGCGATTGACGCCGCGCCTGTTCCCGCGCCGACGTCCAGAACCGATTGGATTTCCCCGTCAAAGCACTCCAGAGCCAACTCCAAGGCGCGGCTTACGGCGGCGAATGTCGCGGGCATACGCACCGCGCAATACGCCGCAATGTCGGATTTTGAAGCCGCAGAGTGCTTTCCGTTCGCGGATTCGGCGCGATAATTTTCCGAGAGCCGCTCTGCCGACTTTGCAAGCGTTTTTATATCCACATCCGCGCACAGCTCTTGTATTTTATTACGAATCTCAGCGGGAAATTCCATATAATCTCCTTATTTTGATAGCAAATTCAAAACCACGCAAATGAAAATCCGCTTTGCGGATTTCATTTGCGTTCGCTAAGCGACCCGAACCACCGCTATGCGGTGTTTCGCGCCGCTTGCGTTTTGAATTTGCGCTAAGCACTATTGCGTTGAAAGCCGCGCACACCTGCGGTGTGACGTGGAACAAGCGTTTTGAATTTGCGCGAGTTACCATAGCCTTGCTTTGGATTTTGCGCGTTTAATGCTCTATTTACATTTTACAACATTTCCACAGTTTTGTAAAGAGGGTAAATCGGAAAATTTGATGAAAATGTAACTTAATTCCACTTGAAAAAACATAAAAAATGTGTTATACTATATTATGGATAAAAATTTGTATTACGACTGGAAGTGTTATTATGCAATTGGTAGCAATAGTCGGACGCCCTAATGTGGGCAAGTCCACGCTTTTCAATAAACTTGTAGGGAAACGCCTGTCCATTGTGGACGACACCCCCGGAGTCACGCGTGACCGCATTTACAGCCGCTGTGAATGGCTGAACCGCGAGTTTATGCTTATTGACACCGGCGGTATCGAGCCGAAAACCGATGATGTGATTTTGGCGCAGATGCGTGAGCAGGCACTCCTCGCGATTGAATCCGCCGACTGTATAATCTTCGTCACCGATTTGACTACGGGCGTTACCGCGAATGACGCGGAGGTTGCGGCTATGCTGACAAAAAGCGGCAGGCCCGTGGTT
>CAYZQU010000311.1:0-2477 GCA_964480645.1 uncultured Ruminococcus sp.
GTAGTCGCCGTAGCCCTCTCTCACTTCTTCTCTGTTCTCGCTCATGCCTGCCTCTGACCGTCTTGCGGAACTTGTTAAGGCAAAGGTTACATTTGCTCCCGATGATAATGTAGTCGGCGATAACGCGAAGAAGGCTGTTGCGGAGATGAACGACGGCGATATCGTAGTTCTCGAAAATACTCGTTTCCGGGGCGCGGACGAAACCAAGAACGGTGAGGGCTTCTCTAAGGAGCTTGCGGACCTCGTTCACGGTGAGATTTTCGTTATGGACGCGTTCGGTTCGTCTCACAGAGCGCACGCTTCCACTGTCGGTGTTACCAAGTTTGTTAAGGAGACCGCTGTTGGCTATCTGATGAACAAGGAGATTGAGTTCCTCGGAAACGCGGTCGAGAATCCCACACGTCCGTTTGTTGCTGTGTTGGGCGGCGCTAAGGTTGCGGATAAGCTGAATGTAATCTCCAATCTGCTCGACAAGTGCGATACCTTGATTATCGGCGGCGGTATGGCTTATACGTTCCTTAAGGCTAAGGGACTGGAAGTCGGCACTTCTCTGGTTGACGATGAGAAGCTCGACTACTGCAAGGAGATGATTGCCAAGGCTGAGAAGAACGGCAAGAAGCTGCTCCTGCCGGTTGATACCACTATCGCAAAGGCTTTCCCCGACCCGATTGATGCGGATATTGAGGTTTCTGTGGTTGATTCGGACAAGATTCCCGCTGATATGATGGGTCTTGATATTGGCACAAAGACTATGGAGTTGTTTGCGAACGAGGTTAAGTCCGCGAAGACTGTTGTATGGAACGGTCCTATGGGCGTATTTGAGAACCCCACTCTCGCAAAGGGTACTATCGCTGTTGCCAAGGGAATGGCTGAGGCTGACGCTACCACTATCATCGGCGGCGGCGACTCTGCGGCGGCTGTTGTTCAGCTCGGTTTCGCGGATAAGATGAGCCACATCTCCACAGGCGGCGGAGCTTCTCTTGAGTATCTTGAGGGTAAGGGTCTGCCCGGTATCGACGCTATTCAGGACAAGTAATTTTGTCATCGAGGGGGCTTTTACAATGACGGTTAAACAAACCAAGAGTTTCATAAGACTCGCGTTGAGCGGAATTAATGAAGTGCTTGAAAAAATGCCTGAGGGCGAGGAAAAGGAAAAACTTCGGAAATCCGCTGAATTGTTGGAGAGCACCCTCGACTAACTTTACAAGTTATTTGGTATGCCGCAGGCTTGCCACGGCAAGCGGCGGCGTACTTTTACTAAAATGGGGGTTGTGTTGAAAAAAAGAAAGCATTTCATAGACAATCTCAGGATACTGTGTATCTTGATGTTGTTCCCGTTTCACGCGTCAATGTGCTTCCTGTCGGGCGGCTATTACAGCTTTTATGTTTATGGCGGCGAGATTTCTGCACTTCGGTATATCAACCTCTCGGTGTATCCGTGGTGGATGTCCTTGCTGTTTGCGTTGGCGGGAGCGTCAACGTTTTTCGCACTGAAAAAACGAACCGCCTCCGAATATGCAAAGGAGCGCGTTCTCAGGCTGTTTGTTCCGTTTGTGAGCGGACTGCTGCTTTGGATACCGATACAGAGCTTTATAGCGGACGTTTTTTACAATGATTATCAAGGCGGCTTTTTCAGGCATTACTCGGTTTTCTTTACCAAATGGACTGACCTTACGGGATACGATGGCGGGTTTACTCCCGGTCACTTATGGTTTATATTGTTCCTGTTTGTGTATTCGTTGGTGTTCCTGCCATTAAATGTCTGGTATGTCAAGCTGGATAAAAAACCGGAGCTGTCGAAAATCCCCGTTGCAGTAATGCTTGTTGGTGGATTTGTGCTGTTAAGTGCGGGTGGTCTTGTCGCGAATGTCGGCGGAAAAGGTGTGCTTGAATTTGCGATATGCTTTCTTTTGGGATTCTTTTTGTTCACTGATGACAACGTGATTGAAAAGCTGAAACGCAATTGGATATTGCTTGGCGGCTTGTGGCTTGCGATGATGATTTTCCGCTGCGTTATGTGGAATGTCAGCATTGAAAGCGAGATTTTTTGGCATCTTGATTTCAGAGCCTTGGAGTGGACGGGTATCTTGGGCGCTGTGTCAGTCGGGGCTAGGTTCTTGGATTTCAAAAACGGGTTTACGGACTATTTTTCGCCCGCTTGTTTTCCGATTTATTGGCTTCACCAGACAGTGCTTGCGGCGGCTGCGTTCTTTATCATAAAGATTGATTGTGCCAATTTCATACAGTTCGTCCTGATAACGGTTGTCAGCTTTGTCGTTACCGTGGGTCTGTATGAGATTTGCAAAAGGGTGGCTCCGCTTCGGTTTATCACGGGAATTAAAGAGTCCGAAAAATCGCGCGATGTTACTGTAGGGCATCTCTAAAAACCTTGTTTGAGCGAAAAATGGCGGGGCACGCCGTCTGCGTCGTCAAGTCTCCTCGCAAGGCATACAGCCTTGCTTCGTCGGCTTTCCTAG
>CAYZQU010000312.1:0-2472 GCA_964480645.1 uncultured Ruminococcus sp.
AAACGCGTTTGAACAGAAACAAGGTCACACTCAATCCAACAACCCGAAACCAAAACTACATAGATAATTGTGCCATAAATATCCGCGAAGAAACACGGATATATGTAGCACAATTTTTCTTTTTCAGGGCAGAAAATAAAAAATTGGTTGACAAACGCGGAATTATCACGTATAATGTAATTAGTATCAATAAAAGGAGATTTGGATATGGCAAGCGCGTATGAAATAGCTTTTAAGTACGAGATTCTGAACGAGGTTATTGCAAGCATTGACGGGTTCATCAGCCGAAATTACCCGAGCAAGCTGCCGCGTGACATCGCTCCTTTGCACAACGAGCTTTGGGACATTTACCGCGACATTCAAGTCGAACGGGATATGACTGTTCTTGACGGATACGACAAGCGGCTTTTGGAAATCCGTGATTACGTTCAAAAACACGCGACTAAATTCAGGAAATTTCAAAGACGGGTATTGGGATAAGATGGGTTCAAAGGAATGTTATGATTTTACCGAATCGGAATTGGCGAAGGAAATAAACGATTTTTACGAATCGTACAAGGCAAATAAGCACCCCGTTTTGAATCCCACGGCATATCTTTTGGGTGGTCAAAGCGGCGCGGGAAAAAGTACGATTCACCACATTATTCTTGATAACAACCCTAACACAATCGTTATTGATGGTGATAGATTCAGAGAAAAACACCCGCGATTTGAAGAAATTCAGCGTAAATACGGCAGAGAAGCCGCAAATTATTCCCAAGGATTCGCGAACAGTGTTGCGAATGCGCTGATTGAACGGTTCAGCAGCGACCACTACAACCTCATCATCGAGGGGACGTGTCGAACGACAAGCGTCCCGCTGAGAACGTGTGAGTTGCTTAAGCCCAAGGGTTACACGGTGAATCTTGCAATAATGTGTACCGATAAGGAGGTTGCTTGGCAAAGCACGATTGACCGATACAACGCAATGGAAGCTCGCGGACTGCTCCCGCGCGCCGTTCCGAGGGACAAGTATGACGCAACGGTGGGTGCACTCCCCGACAATGTTTCAGAACTTTACAAGTCGGGCAAGTTCGACGATATTTTCCTGTTCAACCGAAACAGGGAGTGTTTGTACCGCCTTACAGAACAGCCGAATCTAGACCCTTCCGAAATTTTAAGAGGGCAATTATTGCGGACAACAGCACAAACACCAAAATCTTTTTCGCAGGGACTTGATGATTTTGCCAAAAGAATCCACGCGGAAAACACCGCCAAACCTAAGCGGTCACAAATCAAGCCTGACCACAACAAATTACATAAATAATTGTGCTATAAATATCCGCTTTTGGCGCGGATATATGTAGCACATTTTCTTTTTCAGACTTGAAAAATTGTGTCATAAGGTGACTTTAGTCACTCGGTGACTAAATGGTAAAATCGCCCAAAATATTTTCTGGACAAAATCGCATTTTGTACAAATCTACAAACCTGAAGGAGTTTAGGATTTTCTATTGACATCACGGCATTAAAGTGGTAAAAATATAATTGTTAAACACAAGAAATGCAAAGGCAGAATTTCACGCATTACATCTTTGCAGGAAAAGGAGTTTTTTATGAAGAAGGTTATTTTATTTTCAGCAGTGGCATTATCGGCGGTTTTGTTGGCAGGGTGTTCCGACAAAGGAAAAACATCTGAGCCTAAACTTTATAATCCCGCAAATCCCTCAAACATCACGAGTGTGAGTGAATCTAATGTTAAAAGCGGTTATTCCACCGAACCGCAGCGTACAGACGATTGGGCGTTCCATTATGATGAGAAATTAGGCGGCATTGTAATTGATGGATGCTTATGTCTGAGTATCCCTGATGGAAGTGTTATCCGCGAGGGCGAGGATGACAAAGACAAGGATATTATCATTCCCGATAGCTTTGAAGGATTTGAGGGATTAAAGGTTTTGCAGATTGGAAGCGGAGTGTTTGAAAAGAAGGAGTGCAAATCACTGACACTGCCCGAGGGACTGTTGTATATCGACAAATACGCGTTTAGTAGATTTACTGTTTCGGGCGATTTCAAAATTCCCAAATCCGTTAAAAGTTTTGGAAGCAAAGCGTTTTCCGAAATGAGTTGTGAAAACCTTATTTTGCCGGAGTGGGAGGAAATTCCCGCCAACGCATTTGAGGAAATTGATATTAAGTCGCGGTCGCTTACTATTCCTGCGAGTGTGAAAAAATCGGTGATAAAGCGTTCTTCTATAACCACGGGATAAAAAATCTCATATTGAATGAGGGTTTGGAAATAATCGGAGAAAATGCATTTTGCACAACGAAAATTTTGGAACGCGATGACCAAGGATATCCTTTGCCACATATTGAGGAATTGGTTTTACCGGACAGTATAAAAAATATAACCGGCGGCAATGATTATGGTCAGTGTGCATTTAATTTTGGCGGTAGGTATGATACTGGCGGAGGGATTGCTAAAATTACATA
>CAYZQU010000313.1:0-2462 GCA_964480645.1 uncultured Ruminococcus sp.
AACGCGGAGAATTTTGTTACGTATTGTCATTTAGTCCTCACTTTCTAGTAAATGCCAATCAGCGACGGTTTTACCCGCCGCCGAAATAGCAGAAAATTTCCAAAGGAACATTGGGTTACGAGAAAACCACTTGGATTTTAACCCTTTACCGCGCCGCCGGTAACGCCCTCAACATAGTATTTCTGCATCTTAATGAACAAGAGCGAAATA
This sequence comes from uncultured Ruminococcus sp., assembly GCA_964480645.1. Lineage (GTDB taxonomy): Bacteria > Bacillota > Clostridia > Oscillospirales > Ruminococcaceae > CAG-115. Next base: position 211 of record CAYZQU010000313.1, read on the forward strand.
GGAATTGAAACGAGAACCGCAGCACAAGCGAATTGCGCATAGTATGTGGAGATGAACTCACGTGTAATCATCTTAAACATACCTACAGCAACCGTATAGCTGTCATACTTCGTTCCACAAATCAAACTCGGAAGTACATAGTCGCCCCACGGAGCCATAAACGAGGTGAGAATCGTGTAAACGATAATCGGCTTTGAAAGCGGAATCGTCACCTTGAAAAACACCTGCGACTGCGTTGCGCCATCAAGGTACGCCGCCTCATCCAATGATTTTGGAATCGTGTCAAAGAAGCCCTTCGCGATATAGTAGCCCATACTCGCACCTGCAACATAAATAATCGTCAGGCAGACAAGAGGATTCTCGGTCAGACCGAACGCCTTCAGAATGTAGTAAATTGCGATCATCGACATAAATCCGGGGAACATTCCCAAAACCAGTGCTACATTCATCAGCGGTTTACGAGCCTTAAATCTCAGACGGTACAGCGCGAACGAAACCATCAGTACCATCAGCTTTGAACCAAGGCAAGAGCAGACTGCCACGATAAGTGTGTTCAAGAACCACTTTACAAACTTAAACTGATGTGCGTCAAACAAAAGGTTCTTATAGTTGTCAAGCGTAAATGCCTTTGGAATAAAGGTATATGGCTGCCCGGTTTCGGTGCTGAATGAGCTTAATATAATCCAAATAAGGGGCAAAATCCAAATAATGCCAAGTATCAACAAAATGACGAAGATAATGTTGTTGGCAATCTTCCTCGAAGAATTGTAATTTTTTGCCATTACTGAAACGCCTCCTCATTTTTATAAGATCCGGAGTTGCGGAATGTGATAAGCGAAACAATCGCCAGAATGATGAATACGCAAATACCGATAGTGGCGGCATAGTTGTAATCTTGGGAGTTTACAGTCAACTTATAGAGCCATGTTATCAGCAAGTCGGTCTTACCTGCCTGATAGTAGTCGAGTGTCTCAGGTCCACCGCCGGACAGGAAGAAGATAACATTGAAGTTATTGATGTTACCCGTAAACTGTGTGATGAGGTACGGCGTAGTTACATGCAGAATGTACGGCATGGTAATCTGCGTGAACATTACAAACGGCGATGCACCGTCAATTCTTCCCGCCTCGTACAAATCCTCGGGAATATTCATCAAGATACCGGAAACCATCAGCATTGTGTACGGGATACCGACCCACAGGTTGACGATGATAACCGTAACCTTTGCCCAGACTGGATCTGTAAAGAACGGCAGCGCATTGCGAATCCAACCGAGGGACAGCAGAGTTTCGTTAATCGGACCGTGCGCGGCTAGGAGGTTTCTCATTACAAGCAGCGACACAAACTGCGGTACGGCGATCGACATTACAAAGAGCGTTCTGATAAGACTCTTGCCACGTACACCCTTCTTGTTTATTCCCAATGCGAGAATAATACCGCCGATATAGTTAAGGAATGTTGCGAAGACAGCCCAGATAAGCGTCCACACGAGCAGATTCCAGAACGTATTACCGAGAGGAAGATTGGTGTTCATCAACTTACCGAAGTTATCCAAACCAATCCACGTAAAGAGGTTTCCGGGAACTTGGTGTTTTGCGTCGTAGTTGGTGAACGCAAGCAAAATCATATAAATCAGCGGGGTAATCGTAAATACGAGAATGCCGGTGATTGGCAGGAACATCAATGTTTTGTGGAATCCGCCGTCAAGCAGATTTCTGATATCGTCAACGAACTTCGGCGGTTTATGACCGGTGGCTTTACACTCATCGGCATACGCGGATGATTTAATATTCGCGACATACATAGCAATAAACGCGATAGTTATGATAAGCGAAAAAATTCCATACAGCAAAATCAGCATCGAGTTATCATACTCGCCTTCTTTAAGCGCACGGTAAATTCCGAATTCCTCATCAAAAATCTCTACACGTGGTTGAGTACCGAGATTTCTCAGCTTAAGGATATTAGTCCAACCACTGTTGATCATAAACCAGATATAGCCGACCTCGGTTGCAAGGAAAATCAGCCCTTTGATAATCTGCACGCGAAAAAGATTGCCCGCGCCCATTATCAGATAAGAGAGCTTTGTGCCGATCGAACCGGAAACAAAGGTTTTTCCATACCACGCGAAACCGCGTCCTATCATCTTGAAGAACCTTGCGATTGCTCCGGGAATCGAACTGAAAAAATGCGCTATGCCTTTACCAATGCCGGCAAAAAACATTCCGAGCTTGACAAAAAACTTCTGATAC
>CAYZQU010000314.1:0-2111 GCA_964480645.1 uncultured Ruminococcus sp.
TCTCAATAATCATAGCCATAGGCACAAGGTGTTCCGGATTCATACCAAGCTCGCCAAGTTTTTTCGACAGCTCTGTTTCCGAACAGGGGAAACGTATTTCCTGTGCACGCATTATCCGCTCCGCGGAAAACGCTACGGGGCTGTTCTGAATTGTTGCTTTTATCATTTTGATACCTCCGTTATCCCATCCTCAAATCAATATCCTCATTAGGATCATCAATCGAGGTTATATTGACATACTCGCCGATTATGCCGAGCGCTTCCTCATAGTTGCCGCTGTTGAAAACCTTTTCCGACATTTCGGTCGCTTCCTCGGAAAGACCGTTTCTTTTCAAGGTTCTTGCCGCTACCCCGACGAGGTTGAAGATGTTGCCATCCTCCCCGATCAGTGGGCAGTTGGGTTTCTGCTGTTTGTTTTCGTTGCTCATAATGATTCCTCCGTGATTATATTTCAAGCTCTGTCACAGCTTGTTGACTAATTGAAATTTTCGATTTTTGCTGGAAAACAAAAAAAGCGCCCATGATCAACCTCTTATATCAGAGATTGCTCACAGGCGCGTTGTGCGAGTTGCACAAATTCAACCGTAAAAATTTTGTTGTCAAAAGGGTTCAAATCCCGTCAAAATCTTTTTTGTCAAGATTCTGAAAACCAAAAAAGCCCTATGACTAATTTCTCATTTTTGAGAAATCACTCACAGGGCATTTCGTCAAAATATCCAAATTCAACCGTAAAAATTTTGTAGGGGAGGGTTCAAGTCCACTTTTTGGTCGAAAATATCTGTGGAGCGCGAATCCTGATTTTGCAAAATATTATGCCCACAATTGGCTTAACAGAGCCGTTTGCAGGCATAATATCTTTTTTGTCACTATATCATGTGAGATCGTGACCAAATAGATTTTTGGAGAAATTAATATTATTTAAGGAACCACCATGGGTGTTTATCATAATCCCGTGAAGCGAATTCAAGATCGTTCCAACTGAGAAACGAAAAACGTTCCCATCAAATGCTTTCGCGTATGTTGCAAATCCGTTAACAAAAAAACTTAATGTTGCCTGAGACATACATTGGTCAAATTCTGACAGATAATTCATACGCGCATTCCAATATTGCTGAGTTGGGACACAATTCCATACACATTCCACAACCGCTACATAATTCTTTGTTAATGGAAACAGAGTGATCTCTGTCATCTTGATGTATAGCGATACAAAGTCTATCACAACACTTGCATTTTTGACATTTTTTACATTTCTTGTCATCAATAGACATTGTCCGTTTACGCGGCTCAGGTAAATCACTTGAGTTATCTTTTATATATTGGAGCGCCAAGCCTTTAAGTTGATTTACACTATTAACCCCTTTTTCATTTATATAACGCAAAAGTAAGTTGTTATATTCATTAAATATTGAAACTCCATGCCATAGAATTGCGCTTGAAAGTTGAACAACATCAGCATCAAGCATTAGTGCTTGTATTGCATCTTGCACTGATGTAATTCCACCAACACATGCGATACTTAATTTATTTTTTTCAACAAGGTTATGAAATGAGAAAATTGTATTAAATGTAAGCAAACGTTCAAAAGGTCCGTACACGCCGCTTGGTGCCCATTCGTTTCTGCGTTTGAATGGTGAAACAGACATTCCTTCTGTATTGGGCGGAACAAGACCTATATACGCATTTGATAAAGTAAGTCCATCAATTATATCTACAACGGTTGGCAAGAGACCACTATAATCTTTTTGCGGTGATATCTTTAAAGATATGGGAATGCTACACTTCTTTCGAATCTGACTGAGAATATCTCTAATTTGGGCACATTCCTTTATTCCCATAGTAATAACATTTGGACATGAAATATTAAATTCTATTCCATCGACACCTACTTTACATAATTTTGTTACTGTGCTAACAATTTCTTCTTTCGAACCTAAATCTAAGACACTTCCTATTATAGGAATATCATTGCATGCACTTTTTAATTTGCCGGCAAGGTTAACACCATAATCAATAGATATAACATTTGGCATAACAGGACCTAAAACGGAAAAGCCCATTGCTTCCTTTTTAGCTAAACCGGTATTAAATGTCACACAATCGGCTCTAGT
>CAYZQU010000314.1:2121-2452 GCA_964480645.1 uncultured Ruminococcus sp.
ACACGGGTTTATAGACGGAAGTACTATAGCTCCTGCGCCCATATTATATACCTTTTGATAATACTCAATATGTTCGTTAATTGACACATTTGAAACAAGTGTTAATGATGCAATAATAAATGGAGATCTTAAATTTAATGACATCCATTTACATTCAAGCTTGTTATTAGATGATGCTATTTCGTTCATGTCTATTCCCCCATTTTAGCTCGTAATTCCGCTAGGTTTTGATGACGGTCACGCCACCCAATTTCACATTCTTTGGACAATTGAATATATTCTAAAGAAATTATAGGACTTGGGGCTTTAATTGTAATTGTTTTATTGCTTT
>CAYZQU010000315.1:0-2438 GCA_964480645.1 uncultured Ruminococcus sp.
CCCGCGCAGACGATTCACCGTCTTCTGGAGGTGGATTTTGCGGCGGGCGGAAACTCGTTCAAGCGCAACGAGGAAAATCCGCTGTCGTGCGACGCGGTGATTATTGACGAGATGTCAATGGTGGATACACTGTTGTTCGCGTCATTGCTGAGGGCGCTTAGAAGCAACACCAAGCTGATTATGGTAGGCGACAGTAATCAGCTGCCGTCGGTGGGAGCGGGGAATATTCTGCGTGACTTGATAGAGAGCGATATTGTTCCGTGTATGGAGCTTACGGAGATTTTCCGTCAGGCTCAGCAAAGCCTTATCGTTACGAACGCCCACGCGATTATTCACGGAGAACTTCCCGTAATTACGGACAAGACCAACGACTTCTTCTTTATGCCCTCAAACAGCGAGGACGCTACCGCGCGACTGGTTATTGACTTGTGTAAAACTCGTCTTCCGAAGGCGTATGGTTACAATTCCGCGGACGATATTCAGGTGCTGTGTCTGTCGAGAATGGGAACTGTCGGCACGGAGAATCTCAATCGTATGCTTCAGGCGGCATTGAATCCCTCAGACCCTTTTAAGGGCGAGATGAAATTTATGAACACAATGTTCCGTGTGGGCGATAAGATTATGCAGACCAAGAACGATTATGATATCGAATGGCGGCGCAGTACGTAGAAATCTCACGGGATTTTTAACGGGGATATCGGCAAAATTCTCAGTATTGACAACATAAATCAAAAATGCGGGATTGATTTCGAGGGCAGACAGGCAGAATATAACGGCGAAATGCTGAAAAAAATAGAACACGCTTATGCTATGACCGTTCACAAAAGTCAGGGCAGTGAATATCCGGCGGTGATTATTCCTCTCCCGAACGGAATGGACAGGCTTTCCTACCGCAATCTGTTATATACGGCGGTTACGCGCGCGCGTAAGACGCTTATCATAATCGGTATGGCGGAGAAAATTTCGGGAATGGTGTACAACGACCGCAAAACCGAGCGATTTACTTGCCTGAAGTCAATGCTGGAGGACGAGTTTGCTGAATAAATTATGGTTTTTGGAATTGCGAAGAATCGTTGCGGCGGAATTTTTCCCGAACAAATGTCCTTTTTGCGGCGAGATAATCGGCGCGACGCGATACTACTGTGACGCGTGTTATAGGCATTTGCCGTTCATGATGGGAAAATCCGAGCCACCACCGAATATCTCACGGATCTATGCGTGTTGTTTTTATATGCGTAGGGTGAGGGACGCGGTGCATACGCTGAAATTTGGCGGATTAATCTACCCGGCGGACACGTTTGTGCTGATGATGAGCCGAATGCTTGAGAATGTGGAAGCCGATGTGCTGATTCCTGTGCCGAGCGGCAGATGGAGCGTCCGAAAGCGCGGATTTTCCACGGCGGAGCTTTTGGCAAAGCGAATTTCGATTCGGCTGGGGATTCCGATGGTGAACGCCGTTAGGGCATATTCCGACAAGGAAGAACAAAAGAAACTCTCTGTAAAGGCGCGTTATGAAAACGCTAAAAAGAGCTTTTATCTCAACTCTCGGTATGACGTTCGCGGAAAGCATGTTCTGCTGATTGACGATGTTTCCACAACTGGAAGTACGCTCGCGGCAATTGCGAGACTTCTGCGCGAAGCGGGAGCGGCTGACGTTTCGGCGGCTGTGTTCGCAAAAACGCCCGATTTAGTTCGCCATTCGGGAGAACACAAGTTGTACAAAATAGTCCTAAAGAACAGGGAAAGTGATGAAAACAATGTTTGATTGTCTTGCCGTTGGCGCGGGCGGATTTATCGGAGCGGTTTTGAGATGGCTTATCGGACTGATTCCTCTAGAAATGAAGTCGGGATTTCCGATAAAAACTCTCGCGGTGAACATAATCGGCTGCTTTGCCATAGGATTAATAACGGCTCTGGCGGCGAAATTTTTCCCGGATAACACACGGCTTTCGCTGTTTCTGAAAACAGGAATCTGCGGCGGATTCACAACGTTCTCAACATTCGCTCTGGAAACGGAGAGCTTGTTGGAAAAAAGTTCAAAAGCGGCAGCCATAATTTACTTGACAGCAAGTCTTTTCTGCGGGATTTTCGCCGTATTTCTCGCGCAGAAAATAATAAAATAACAGGGGTGGCAGAATGATAAAAAATATTTCCGTCGAGGAAATGGAGCAGCAGCGTAATTTCGCGCGGAAAGTCGCGGAGCTTTTCAGCGAAAATCCGCCTTTGGCACACGTTCATACATTCGGATGTCAGCAGAATGTTTCGGACGGAGAAAAAATTAAGGGAATGCTTGCGGAGATGGGCTACGGGCTGAGCGATAGACCCAACGGAGTCGATTTGGTGATTTTTAACACCTGCGCGATTCGTGAGGACGCCGAGAACAGAGTCTTTGGGAATCTGGGCGCGTTAAAGCACGAAAAGAAAAACAATCCCAATAT
>CAYZQU010000316.1:0-2408 GCA_964480645.1 uncultured Ruminococcus sp.
TAAAGCTTCTCCATTATTTTTAACTGCTTCAAACACTATTTCTCTATCATTTCTTAGTTCTTCACTTGCAAACTCTAATAATTTTCCGTTTTCTTTTACTGTATTTAACACATATTCTCTATTATTGGAATTGATTTTGCGTGTTGAACCGGAAAGTTCAACAGAAAAATTATCCAAAAAATTATACAATAAAGGATTATAAGCACCTCCTTCAAAATAAGTGCCATCCATCATTATAGGAAAGTCGAACCCAATGGCAACATCATCCGGATATGTGGTTTCTATTTCGTTTAGGACGCTTTTTTCGCTATCATCAATATTCGAATTCCAACTTATGCGTCCTGTTAAGAAAAGCGTTGCCAGAACCGCCGCGGCAATTAATGCCGCGCCGGCGGAAATTAAAATTAATATCTTTTTCTTCATAATGTAACCCCTCCTGCTGTTATTGTTTTATTGCATAATATACTGTATCACTGGTGTAAAATTGATAGTTTGGATAATCCCGATGATACCAACCGTTAGAAGTATTTGCTGTTGATGGATTTATTACATTTCCAGAAACCTCTTCTGATGGCTTTTCCTCATGCTTATTGTACCATTTACCATTGCTTGCACGATACCAGAAGTAATAATCACACGTTTTCCCGCAATAGATTGGAGCAGCACCATCAATCCGGTAAATGCTTAAGTTCAATTTCTTGATGAACAGGCGGTTCGGGATTATCTAAATCAAAACCGTTAGCGTACCCGACATCTTTGAATCTGCCAAAATCACGAATAGGAACTTCAAATGATGGATCGAATTCAATTTGTGTTATCAGATACTCGTCTTTGGGGGATTCTCGTTCAAATTTTATATAATATAGTCCGTCAACGGTATAATGGAATGTTTCAAATTCCAAATAGGTTATTGGAGTGCCATCAGAAACAAGAAAATCCTGTGGTATCATTACCGGAGTAATCGGATCGACCGCCGTAACATCTGCAATCGTTGACCCAATAGTTATATTCTCAAAATCCTTTGCTGTCAGACGTTTAGCAACACGAACCGCTCTTCCGCATCTATACCAATAATTTTTGGAAACTTTATTACGATAAAATACATATACAAAATAGTCGCCTATTTTTACATTGTTGGAACGCAATACATAATATTTTTCCTGATATTCATCGGAGAAACCCGCATTAAATACTCGCGGGTCACTTTCAAGTTCGGAAGAACCAAATGCGCTTAAGAAGTTTTCCAAACCCGTTGGCATGCTGTTTCCGTAGTTATAGCATCCTCCGAGACATGGATTTAAATACAATGCGAGGTGTAATTTGTCTTCCGGAGTAGTGTTGCTTACTATACTCAGTACGCTTTTATCTCTGTTGTTATTAACAGATTGATTCTCACAGCCTGAAAGTAAAACAATAGCCATAATCGCTGCGGAAATTAATGCAGTTATCTTCATCATAATATATCCCTCCTGATTTTACTGCTTGACCGCATAGTATACAATATCACTGGTGTAAAATTGTCCTCCTGAATAGGAACTGTTTTTCCACCCGTCAGATGTATTCGCTGTGGACGGATTTACCACATTTCCCGAAACCTCCTCGGATGGACTGCTTTCGTGCTTGTTGTACCATTTACCATTGCTTGCTCTATACCAGAAATGATAATCATAGTCATTATTTTCAATAATCCCAACTCGCATGGCAACTAAATATTCATTAGTAGCTAATAAATCATTATATCCGGAAGCCGTTCTCCATTTGGAGGCAAATGTATCATTCAACCAATCCTTCATACGTTCTTCTGTACGTTTAAGAGCATTTTCAACACTTGTAGATTGGCAGTATTTCTTATCGCTGAAGGTAAGATAATTATCTTGAAATGTGTCGTTGTCTTGATCAAATGCAAAGACAAAGCTGTCGTAAACATAAGTCGGGCTGATTAGTCCAAAATCCGCGCCGCTCTCATCACGAATATAAATTACTCCGTTTTCGAGAACGGGTACTAAATCGCCTGTTTCCAATATAAAACTGAATTTGCTGCCTACATTTTTCTCAAGAACAATATCTTCCTTGTACCCGCTGAAGCTCGGTTCATAACGGATTCCTGTAAACTCTCCGAAAACATCATCGTAATAAACCCCATACATATCGTCGTCGGCAATCACCTTGGAAACGGCATCGGATACATGGTACATTTCAATAACCTGTCCCTGTGCTTCAACGGACACGCCAATATCGGTTTTTAAGGAAACGCTGATTAAAAAGCTTTTTTGAAGTAAAATCTAAGGATTATTAAATTTTTGTTATTTTTTGCAAAGCATACAAAAAACAGGTGGATTTTCTATCAAATAGGCACCTGTTTTTTATTATTTATTGCCCATTTTTCGCAAAAGGGCATAGTTATCCCG
>CAYZQU010000317.1:0-2405 GCA_964480645.1 uncultured Ruminococcus sp.
TTCGGATTGTCTGAAATCGCGCTGTTGTTAATCGGAATTATCTGTGTGGGTGTGATTATGACCGCGATATTCTTTACGTTTAGCGTGGTTTTGCTTGTTACTTCCCGCCGTGTAACCGCCCGATTTGCACACTTTGACGAGGAGATACAGTTTCCTGTGGCGGTGTACAAAATCGGTGATGAGGAACTGCCGAATATGTTCCCGCGTGAGATGGTGATGCGCGACAAGCTGTATGTCCCTGATAAGGATGTTTATGTAATGCGTTGTCGATTGCGGCGCGCGGTTCTCGATAAAAACGCCATAATCACCATTGTTTCCGGAAGTTTGATTTTCATTCCATTGGCGATTTTTGCGGCTGTGTCTGTGGTGTCATTTTTTCAGGGACTTTTTTAGAGAATTATTTGATAAATTTTCCTCGGTGAGGTCATCGGGGAATTTTTTGTACGTTTTGCATAAATTTATACAATCTACTTGACAACTTTATATAAATAGTGTATAATAAAACTAACTATAATTTCCATAAGGAGAATTTATTATGAAAGAGATTACCGAACAGTTTATTCAATCCATCGCGCCGAATGCCTCTGCGGTGTCAAACGGCAAAAAAATTTCCAACAAAGGGGATTTCAAGAAGCTCTCACGCTCCGAGGACGACACGTTCTTTATGGGCGAGTGTCAAGGCAGCGGAAAGAATCCGTATATCACATCTGCGGATTACATCGACCCCGAGCATCCCGTATTCCGATGCAGCTGTCCGTCGCGGCAGTTTCCGTGTAAACACTCAATCGGACTGTTGTACGAGATGATGTCCGGTAAGGAATTCGGAATTTGCGAAATTCCCGAAGATATTCAGCGTAAACGCGGAAAAATCGCCGCGAAATCCGCACCGCAAAAAGCTCCCGAAGATATGACCGATGAGGAGCGCGCAAAGTTGGAAAAGAAGAAAGCTTCTGCGGCAAAGACCGCCAAGAACGCCCGCGCGAAAAAGCTTCGCACACAGCTTGAGGGTCTTGACCTTGTGGAGAAGGCAGTTACTGACATAGTTTCAGCCGGTCTGGGGACTATGGGCGGAACATCGCTCTCCGCGTATCAGAACATTTCAAAGCAACTCGGCGACTATTATCTGGTAGGTCCACAGAGATTGTTCAACCGTCTGATTATTGAAGTTACTGAATTTCAGAAGGACAAGTCCGAGCGACACTATGACAACGCGATTGATACCCTTGAAAAGCTGCATACCTTGATTAAAAAGTCACGCGAGTACATAAATCAAAAGTTGGAAAATGATGACCCCTCTTTTGATGATACGATTCTTTACGAGGAATTGGGCGGCGCGTGGAAGCTCACCGAATTGGAAAATCTCGGAAAGTGCAAGAAGAACGCGCGGCTGTCGCAGTTGTCATTTTGGGTAACGTTTGACGAGGCACGCGGAGAGTACATTGATACGGGCGCGTGGTGCGACCTTGAAGACGGAACGATTTATCTCACAAAAAACTATCGACCGCTGAAGTCGCTGAAATATGTAAAAGAGGAGGATTCCATATTCGGCACGGCGGAGATTTCGTCTATGGCTATTTATCCCGCCGATATGAACGCGCGCGTACGCTGGGACGCGGCGAATATCCGAGGTTACAGTAACGATGATTATGACAAAATCCGTTCGTTTGCGGTAAAAAAGCTTTCCGAGGATACAAAATCCATCAAGAATACGCTGAAAAACGCGATGTCAAGTCCGATAATTTACAAGCTTGTGGAATTCGAGAAAATCGGTAAATCCACAAACGGACTTGTGCTGAAACAGACTTCGGGAGATACAATTCTGTTGGAGGACTTCCCCGAAGACGAAAAGACCGTAGAACACATTGAAATGCTCCCCGACAGAAAGCTATTACAGGACGGCACAGCGCTGTGCGGCTTCTGGTATGACGCAGAAAAGCTGCGTCTTGTCGCGCAGCCGTTGTGCATAGTCCCCGACGACGAAAACCGGATTGTCAGACTGCTGTATTAAGGAGGGATTTTTGTGAACATTACACCTATTTACGAGCTTAAATCCCGACTTCGCGCGGCGGCGATAGCGGGAACAAATCTGCTGTCCGAGGACTTCCGTCTGAAGAAGGCTGTTGAGGGCTTCGTGCCGTTGGAGAAGGCTTCTCCCATATTCGCTAAAATCGGTGAAATGACGCGGAATCTCCTTGCGGATAATTCTCCCGCGAATCTTCTGGATACGATTACATTGGTGGATTCCGTAATCACCACGCTTGGCACGGTCGAGGTCAAGGGCGAAATCGAGGATATTGAAACGTTCGGCGGCGGGGAAATGACCGATGCACCGTATTCGCGGATTTCGGCAGTCGTAAACGCGCTGACAACCAAAGGCAGCGGCAACTATAACACGTTTAAGGATA
>CAYZQU010000318.1:0-2404 GCA_964480645.1 uncultured Ruminococcus sp.
TCCTCATTGCTTACCTGATAAACGCCATAACCCAGAATCGGCATTTTTACGCCGTTGTTCAATGTTACAAATTCCATAACAAATCCTCCACGATGTTTAATAATAATTTCAGCTCCCGGTTAGAGTTGAGCCAAATTCAAAGCAAACCGCTATAAGAGTATTTTGCTTATTTTAATGTTATTGTACCATGTAAGGCGCAGGTCGCCGAGCATTTCCCCGTTGTAATAGCCATCGTCCACGGGAAAGATCAGCCTGCCGTAATCTCCGAAAACGGGATCGTTTATCACGTCTGAAATTCGTGTGTCACGGGTGTACGGTTCACTTGATATCACGGGCACTTCCTCCGTTGTGGATTCGGGCGGAATGAACTCACTTTCCGCGCTTGTCGGCTCGGAATTGTCGGAACTGTCTGTTGAAGAACCGCCGCACCCCGCCGTGCAAAACGTCATTATCAATGCCAGGATAACCGCGATTTTTCGCATTTTCACCGCTCCTTTCTATTTTATTATAAACAAAAAAGACCTCCAATGGAAGTCTCCTTTGGTTTATTAGTTTATACTTTGGGGTTTACAGCTATTCCGAAATAGCCTTTTTCGCAGCCCTCAAAAACTTCTTGACCATCGGAGACGGTTTTGGCGAATGCAGTAATCCGTACGGGATACTGTAATCCCAATCCACGGGAATGACCTTGATAAGCGGATAGACGTGTGCCCAGCCCGGAATTGAAATCAAAATATCATTGCTGTTTGCACATCGGTTGAAAATGCTCATATTATAAAAATCAAAGTCAATAATGTTGATTTCACTGTGATTTTTCCAGATTTCATCGCGTAGACGGTCGACATAGCTACTCCAATTTCGTTTCATCAAAAGCAGGCTTTCTCCGTATAAGTCCTCGATAGAAAGCCTGTCCTTTGTGGCAAGCCTGTGATGTATGGAAACCGCACAGCAAAACGGCTCGCGCGACAATTCAAGACCCGCGCATTTACGAAGATCAAGCATTGTTTCATCGAAAATGCCGCCCACCATGTCAATATTTTTTCCCAGATTACCGAGAATTTCACGGGCGTTTTCGGGGGTGTTCTCGAACGGGATAAGCTCGAATTTCAGATTCGGGCAGTACGCCTGTATCCTTGACCAAAGCTGCACCAGAAGCTGTGCAGGAGTCATCGGCGACGTTCCTATCCTGATAACATTGCTGTCGGACTGCATGGCATTTTTCGCGCGGAGGACCGATTCCTCGCAATATCTGATAATGTATTTCGCGTCCCGATAGAGTGATTTTCCCGCTTTTGTGAGCGTAAGTCCGCGGTGCGTGCGCTCGAACAGCTTTACGTTCAGTGCGCCCTCCAGCAGATTTATTTGCTTTATTACTGCCGTTGGTGTGATGTACATTTCCTCGGCGGCTTTGTTGAAGCTGCCCGCGTCGGCGACTTTGAGAAACGTTTCAAGCTGCGGATTATACATAAAAGACGCTCCTTTCAAGCTTATATTTCAATTCCATAAGACCTAAGTGTTACTGTATTTTTTGATTTGCATTGTTCCAACAAAGACATCACTTTAGATTTCAATTTGTTATCGTTTTGGAACTTGTCGCGAATTGTGTTTTGTTGTATCACGAAATTTCTTGCCTCCTCACACTCGTTTTCAAATTCCTTTTGACTGTACCCACAACGCCCCTCTTTCATAAGCCTTGCCGTTTCAGCAAGAGACCTTTCTGTCGCCTTTTTGAGTCCATCGCCTCTATAGTTGACTTTTACTAACCAATAACATTTGGAACAACGAGGGTTAGGCCTATTGGCAAACTCTTCTGCATTACAAGTAAAATTCATACGAAACGGAGATATTTGATAGTAGTATTCTATACACGAATTAAGGTCTTTTACGCCCCCAATTATTGGCAACATAATATTTTTAGTAATATCAAGTGAATGTTGTAATTCGCTTAACATTAAACTCTCATCAATAGATTTATAGGAAAACTTAAATATGCTTGCAAGAAATTCCATGCTGTGTTCGAAATTTGTTTTTCGGCATATATCATAATTATCCCAAAGCCACTCTATATTTTCCGAAATAGGATTTTGGGTTAAATCAATATCATCCACATACACTGTGGCAACGCCACCCAGTATATTAAACGCTTTTTCATCCATTCTGTCGGGTTGTTCGGTTCTATAGGTGATTATGTGAATAATCTCCCCACCCGGAACAACCCTTACAAAATATGGATACCTGCTCTTTATTTTCTTGAACCCAAGCGGCTCAAGAGCCTCCCCGAAAACCTTGACAAACGCCGCGTTTAATGACATTGTTTTCACTTTCGCGGCGGCTTTCTTAAAGTAAAACGCCGCAAGATTACCCAGTGTTTCCTCGACAAAAGTGTTTTCTTGTTCAACAATCT
>CAYZQU010000319.1:0-2400 GCA_964480645.1 uncultured Ruminococcus sp.
GACTTGACCCGGTTGTACGTGATGAGATACTGCACATATTTATGGAATACCTGCAGGACGGAAAACGCTCGATACTTATGTCCTCGCATATCACGGGAGATCTTGAAAAAATCGCCGACAGCGTTACCTTTATCAATAAGGGAAAGATATTGCTGACGGGCTGCAAGGATGTTATCCTTGAAACACACGGTATTTTGAAATGCAGTAAGGACGAGATTTCAAACATCGACAAGTCGGATATTGTCAGCATTCGCCTGAATGAGTTCGGCGCGGAAATAATGCTCTCCGACCGCGAAAACGCGCGTTACAAGTACGGCGAAGCGGTGATAGACCCCGCGAGTCTTGACGATATTATGCTATACTATGTTCACAAGGGCGAAATGGGGTGGCAATGATGACGGCAGTGAAATTTCGGTCGCTGATGTTTCGTGAGTTTCGGCTTTCAAGAAAGAGCATTATATTGCAATTCGGGCTTATGCTCGCATGGATTGCACTGACATGGGCAATGCAGCTCTCGTCGGTAGGCTTGGGCGATTCCTCGGGAGAAGAACTGTCGAGAACAGCGGATATTATCATAATGATGACGGCACTTTACAGCGCGATGTATCTGCTTATGGATGAAATCTTCAAGGCGGATATCAATTCGGGCTGGCTGAATTACTCATACGCGCTGCCGATAACTCCGCTTGAACGAACGGCGGCGAGGTTCGTTCGCAGAGCCTTGGTATGCTTGGGGAGCGTTCTGATTGGTCTTTGCCACGGCGCAGCGATATGCGCGCACGCGGGAAAACCGTTCGGTGCGAATTATATCGTCTGGTATATCGCCGTATTCGCGGCGGTGATACTTGGTTCTCTGCCAAATAATATTTTCATACTTCGGGTGCGAAATCAAGCCGAACTCAAAAAAGCGCAGACTACCGCAGGACTTACAATGACGGGATTAATGGCAGTTATGCTCGTTGTCATTTTCTTGATAAGCGGTGCCGACCTTAAAAGTCTTACCGAAAGCGATACGCTTTTCAAGCTTCAGGAGTTTACGACAGCAGCACTCGCGTGGGCTGTGCCGCTGCTTATCCTGATGATGGCAGCAAGCTTTTTCACGGCATATTGCAGTCTCAAAGCTGCGTATTACGGCGCTCCAAAGCCCGAAAAGAAAGACGTTGAAGCAGCTCCGAAAGACGCTCTTCCCGCGAAAACCGACGGCGCAACGGGTCTGTTATACAAGGAACTTAGGCAGAACAAACTTGCGCTTATTCTCGCGGCGTGCGTTCCTGTGCTGTTTACCGCGTTTCCGTTTTGCTTTTCGGCAATAGAAGTCATAACGGGCAGCGCGGATGTTAATAAAATGTTTGAAATGTCATCGAGCCTTATCATACGTTCGCTTATGTATGTGTTGGGATTTTTTGCCGTCAGCGGACTGATGACCGAGGTTTTCAAGGGCGACGACAAGAAGCTCTGGGCGTATTTTGTAGTTTCATTGCCGCAGGGCGTAAAGGGATTTATGTACCGGAAATATGTGATAACGTTTATGATGAACCTCATATATATGGTATCCGGAATCCTCGCGGAGCATATACTCGCGACAGTGAATTATTTTGTAACGGGCGCGGAATTGGCGACAAGTATACAAGGTCTTTACATTTCGGGAGTATTTATGCTGATGTTCACAAGTGCTTTCGATATTCCGTTTACGGTGCGGTACGGTTCTAAAAAGGGCAGCATGGTAAAGATGATAACGATGCTATCAATTTTCACGGCGGCGATTATGGTTTACAGTCTGCTTCTGCCCGATAATGCCCGCGAATGGATAACGAATACAGCCGTTGCGCTCCTTAACGGAGAAGCGAACGATACGCTGATTCTGAGCGTTTGTCCTTATATAGCAATCGCGGCGTTTTTGCTGTCTTATAGGGTATCATGCAGGGTGTTTATGAAGGGAGTGAACGAGTATGACAAATAAAAAGTTGGAAGCGAAAAGACTCGTTATCTTCCTCCTGCTTGCGTTTGGAATAACGTGGATACCCGCGATAATTATGAACAAGACCATTGGTTATCACGAATGGTTTGAAACCTCCAAAATTCCCGTGTTTTCATGGATAGTCGGATTCGGTCCTGCGCTAGCGAACGTCCTGACCAGAAAAATCACCCGCGAGGGCTGGCGTGACAGTATGCTGCACCTGAATTTTAAGGGAAACATAAAATATTATTTAATCTCGATTTTTGCCGTAAGCGTGATAAGCGTTTTTCAGGGAATTCTCGCTACTCTGACGATTGGCGGCAGGGACTGGTCGGATTTGGGAAAGGATTTCAACTTTGTTCAAATACTTTCAACGCTCCTTACAATTTTCGCGACGGCTCCGCTTATGGCGTTCAACACGTTCGGCGAGGAATTTGGCTGGC
>CAYZQU010000320.1:0-2387 GCA_964480645.1 uncultured Ruminococcus sp.
CAAGCTGAAAAAGGCAATGACCGAAATCGAGTATGACGGCGTTACCGGTAAGTCCAAGTGGACCGCTGACGGCGAAGTTACCAAGGATCCGAGGATTATGCAGATCAAGGTAACCGATGGCGTGGGCGCGTTCACCGAAATTTAAGCTATAAACTGAAATATGCAAACCGTACAAGGGCGTACATACTCTTGTACGGATTTTGCGTATATTTCGGCAAGTCCGGAGAGGTCTTAATTTGCCAAAATATACGCAATCCATAAGCAAAAAGGAGAACAAAATGACGTTCGTATCAAATTTGGTAAACGGCTTGAGTCTCGGCTCGATTTACGCGCTGATAGCTCTGGGCTACACGATGGTTTACGGAATCGCGAAAATGCTAAACTTCGCGCACGGAGATATTATAATGGTCGGCGGATATGCGGCGTTTCTGGCTATGTCCACATCGTGGTGTCCTATTTGGCTGGCGATGGTGATAACCGTTGCGGTCTGTACGGTTCTGGGCGTAGTAATCGAAAAAGTGGCGTATAAGCCCCTTCGCGGCGCGCCGCCGCTCGCCGTGCTGATTACGGCAATCGGCGTGAGCTATCTGTTGCAGAACATAGCTCTGTTGACACAAGGCGCAAATCCAAGGACTTTCATTTCTATCGCGGATGGCGCGCCTCCTTTTCTTCAGGTATTTGACGGAAAGGGCGCGGTGTGGTTCTCGAAAAATCCTTACGAGGACGCAAAGCCGGTACTTTCCATTTCGATGGAAACATTCCTTGCGATTGTGGTTTCCGTGGTGATAATGGTTCTGTTGACACTGTTCATTAATAAAACCAAAGCGGGAAAAGCGATGCTTGCATGCTCGGAAGACCGCGGCGCGGCACAGCTTATGGGAATTAACGTAAACGGCACGATTACGCTGACATTCGCGATAGGCTCGGCGTTGGCGGCAGTTGCGGCGGTATTGATGTGTTCGGCGTATCCGCAGGTAACTCCGTACACCGGTTCAATGCCCGGAATCAAGGCGTTTGTCGCGGCGGTATTCGGCGGTATAGGCAGTATCCCCGGCGCGATGGTGGGCGGCGTTCTGCTGGGTGTGATAGAGATTCTCTCAAAGTATTATATATCATCGCAATTGTCCGACGCTATTGTGTTCCTTGTGCTTATTGTGGTGCTTGTGGTGCGTCCTACGGGCATTATGGGCAAGAAAATCAGTGAAAAGGTTTAAGGTGGCAAAGATGTCTGATAAAAACAAAAATAATCAACGTTTAAGCCGTACGGAAAATACCTCGTCCAATAAAGACAGTGTTTCATTGGGAACAAGGAGCGGCGGCTCACCGCTGAGGAAATTAACGAAAAATAACCTGATAACCTTCGGCGGTACGGCGGTATTGTTCATTACAATGTCGATTCTGTCACAGGCGGGCGCGCTGAATAACAAAATAAACGGATTGCTTATCCCGATTGGGATTCATGTAATATTGGCTATCTCGCTGAACCTCACGGTCGGAGTTCTCGGCGAGTTGTCCCTCGGACACGCGGGATTTATGTGTATCGGTGCGCTGACGGGCGGCACGATTTCACAGATTGTTATGATAAACGCTGCGGGTTGTCCCGGTTGGCTGAGGTTGGTAATAGCGATGGTTCTCTCGGGTATAATGGCGGCGATTTTCGGCGTACTTATCGGAATCCCCGTAATGCGTCTGCGCGGAGATTACCTCGCGATTGTAACGCTTGGATTCGGTGAGATTATGAAGTCTTTAGCGAACAATATCTACCTTACACAGGACGTAAACGGTCTGCATTTCGGCTTTACTAAACCACCGGAGAATATCGACGCGGCAAGCGCTAAGCAGTTGCTAAAAGGTCCTATCGGAATGAGTACTCCGCAAGACACTAACATTTGGATTGTTTCCATTGTGTTGTTGATTACATTGGCGGTGCTGCTGATGTTCATTGACAGCAAAAGCGGACGCGCATGTATGGCGGTACGTGATAATTACATTGCCGCGCAGTCGGTGGGAATCAATGTTACGAAATTCCGTCTGATGGCGTTTTCTCTGTCGGCGGCGTTCGCGGGAGTCGCGGGCGCGCTGTACGCGCAGTCTTTGCCGACATTGGCGTTCAAGAAGTTCGACTATAATTTCTCGATCCTGATACTCGTATTTGTTGTACTCGGCGGCTTGGGAAGTCTTCGCGGCTCAATAATCGCGACGATCGTTCTGTACGCATTACCCGAAATCTTCCGCGAGGTCGGAAATTACAGAATGCTGATTTACGCAATTGTTCTTATCTTGATGATGCTTTGGAACAACGCGCCGTTCTGCGTTCGCCTTAGAGAGCGGATTATGGCGACTGCGTTTGTACAGAAAATCAAGGGAATTTTCCGTAAAAAGAGCAG
>CAYZQU010000321.1:0-2372 GCA_964480645.1 uncultured Ruminococcus sp.
TATTTTCAAAACCGATGAACGCACCTCCCGTGATGGAAAGACCTTGATTTATACGGTTTATTTTTCGGATAGGACGTCTTCGCGGATAATGAAAATTATCACAAATGTGGCAAATACCGATGTGGTGAAGTCAAATCTCAAGATGGGAAAATCTGTCATTGTTCAGGGCAAATTTGAAATTGATTCGTTTTCGGGTGATTTGAATCTTCGTCCGAATTCCATTGCGAGTATCAAAACCCATTCTCGCGCGGACAAAGCTGAGCAGAAACGCGTGGAACTGCACATGCACTCAAGAATGTCAGATATGGACGCGGTTACTCCTGCGGCGGATCTGATAAATCAAGCATACGCATGGGGACACAAGGCTGTGGCAATTACCGACCATGGAAACGTTCAGGCGTATCCCGAAGCGATGAATACTATTGAATCCATCAACAGAGACGGTGAGAAGATGAAGATGATTTACGGCGTGGAGGCGTATTTCGTCAATGACAGTGGCTCGCTTGTTTCGGGATGTGGGGATTATTCCGTTGATGGGGAGATTATCGTGTTCGACTTGGAGACAACAGGGCTTTCTTCAGTGAATGACAGGATCACCGAAATCGGCGCGGTAAAGCTTAAAAACTGCGAAATTGTAGAAGAATTTCAGATGTTTGTAAATCCCGGAATGCCGATTCCCGAGGAGGTTTCAAAGCTGACGGGAATCACCGATGATATGGTGGCAGACGCGGATTCGGAAAAGGAAGCGGTTGAAAAGTTTATAAAATTTGCCGGAAAGGGCGTTCTTGTCGCGCATAACGCGAAATTCGACACCTCGTTTATTCGCGCGGTCTGTGAACGTCAAGAAATTAATTACGATTTCAATTCGGTGGATACTGTGGCGCTTTGCCGCGCGGCACTTCCGCATCTCAAGAATCACAAGCTGGATACTGTCGCGAAAGAGTACAAACTGGGGGATTTCAACCATCACCGCGCGATTGACGACGCGAAGATGCTTGCGATGATATTCCTGCGTCTTTTATCCGATACGAAAAAACTTGGAAAGCTGGATACTCTTGGAGATTTGAACGGTCTTCTCGGCAAGATTGACCCGAAAAAACTGCCGACTTATCATATGATTATCCTCGTTAAGAACAAGGTTGGGCTTAAGAATCTGTACAAGCTGATTTCGTTGTCTAACCTCACGTATTTCTACAAGAAACCGCGAATCCCACTGTCAGAGCTTAATAAGTACCGTGAGGGACTGCTTATCGGTTCGGCGTGCGAGGCAGGCGAGTTGTTCAGGGCAATTCTTGATAACAAGTCCGCAGAGGAGATTGACAAAATCGCCGAGACATACGATTATTACGAAATTCAGCCGATTCAGAACAATGAGTTTCTGGTTCGCGAGGGACGTGTTCCTGATGATGAGGGGCTTCGCTTGCTTAACAAGCGGATTGTTGACCTTGCGGACAGACACGGAAAGTTATGCGTGGCGACCTGCGACGTGCATTTCAAGGATAAAGAGGACGGGATTTTCCGTAAGATTCTGCAGGCGGGGCAGGGGTATAAGGACGCCGATAATCAAGCACCGCTGTATCTCAGGACAACTGACGAAATGCTTGCGGAGTTCCAATATCTGGGCAAGGAAAAGGCTTTTGAGGTGGTGGTTACCAATACAAATGCCATTGCCGATATGATTGACGGCGATATTCGACCGATTCCGAAAGGAACGTATACGCCATCACTGCCCGGTGCGGAGGAGGAACTTCAGGAGCTTTGTTGGAGCAGAGCGCATTCGTGGTACGGGGACGAGCTTCCCGAAATCGTGGAAAAGCGTCTTAAAAAAGAGCTTGACGCGATTATAAAGTACGGCTTCTCGGTACTGTATATGATTGCGCAGAAGTTGGTTAAATTCTCCGAGGATAATGGGTATCTGGTTGGATCAAGAGGTTCGGTCGGTTCTTCGTTTGTAGCGATTATGTCAGGAATTTCGGAGGTTAATCCGCTTCCGCCTCACTATCGCTGCCCGCAGTGCCGTTGGAACGAATTTGTAAGCGAGATTGACGGTAAGCATTATGGTTCGGGCTTCGACCTTCCGCCGAAAAAATGTCCCGTGTGCGGTGCGGACACAATTCGTGACGGACACGATATTCCGTTTGAGACGTTTTTGGGATTCAAAGGCGATAAAGCTCCCGATATTGATTTGAACTTCTCGGGAGAGGTTCAAGGAAAGGTTCACCGTTACACAGAGGAACTTTTCGGTAAGGACCATGTATTCAAGGCGGGAACCATTTCCGCAGTACAGGAGAAGACAGCGTACGGGTTTGTCAAGAAGTACTGCGAGGAACGCGGTCTTTCGTTCAATAACGCGGAAGTTGAGCGTCTGGCTC
>CAYZQU010000322.1:0-2368 GCA_964480645.1 uncultured Ruminococcus sp.
AGCCGATGGGATTCGCGCGCGTAGCTTTGACGATTGACAATTCCGACAGGTCGCTTGCCGTGAACGCGGACGAGGTGTGCATATCGCGCAAGCTGTACCGCTCCGGCGAGAGCGAGTACCTGATAAATGGTAAGAAATCACGCCTTAAGGACATTCAGGAGCTGTTGATGGGCACGGGTCTCGGACGCGACGGATACTCGATAATCGGTCAGGGGCGCGTCTCCGAGATAATCAGCGCGAAGGACACTCAGCGCCGCGAGATTTTCGAGGAAGCGGCGGGAGTCTCCCTGTCACTGCACAAAAAAGCGGACGCGGAAAAAAATCTCGCTCAGGCTGAGGATAACATTGTCCGTCAGCGCGACCTTATCCGCGTTGACGAGGAACGTTTGCCGATACTCAAGCGTCAGTCCGAAAAAGCGGTGCTTGCCGCAGAGCTGTTATCCGAAAAAAAGGAGCTTGAAATTTCGGTATCCACCGCTCGGTTAAACGAAAAACGTGCGGAGCTGCAAAAGCTTTCCGATGATTTACTGCTTAATAAAGGCGAGTGCGAGCATTACGAGCGCGACATAAAAAACTTTGAACAGCAGATTGAGAAATTCGGCGAGGATAAGCTTTCCTCGCAGGGCAGACTGGAGCGCACAAGACAGAATATCCAGTCCGCAAATGACCTGCTTTCGGAAAAGCGTTCGGAAATTTCCGTCGCGGAAAATGACCTTCTCCATAACGAAAAACGCCGCGTAGAGCTTACAGAACAGCTCAGAAATGCGGAATCAGGCAGCGTTGAGTACGATAAGCAGATAATCGAGATAAATGAAAAAATCGCGGAAAAGCAGACATTCGCCAACTCTCTGGAGCAAAAATCCGCGCAATTGCAGTCCGAATTGGAGGATATTTCCAAGCAAAGCACTGCCGCCGGTGAGAAATATTCCGAATTGGAATCGGAAATCGCCGCCGCACGAAGCGAGGAAGCCAAGCAGGAGCTTGCCGCGTCCCTCGCGAAACGCACGGCGGACGAAATCGCCGCGCAGAAAAATGATTTTCTTTCTGCCCTGAACGAGGGAAAATCCAGACTGGAGCAGTATAAGAACGAGCTTTCGGAAACAAAAAAATCTGCGGAGAAAAACGCCGAAGAACGAAACTCCGCGCAGAATAAGCTCTCCGGCATGGAGCGTCTTGCCGAGGGAAAGAAAAAACGTCTGAACGAAGCGCGCGCCGCACTTGAGCAGGCAAATTCCGAGTTGAGCGCAAAGCAGCAGCGTTACAGCGTTTTGAACGACATCGAGCGTTCCAAAGAGGGATATTACCGTTCGGTAAAAGAGGTTCTCGCGGCGGGTGAACAGGGTCGTTTGACGGGAATTCACGGTATCGTCGCGGACGTGATCACCGTGCCCGAAAAGTACGTTCTCGCTATCGAAACCGCACTAAATTCGGTAATGCAGAATATCATCGTTGACAATGAAGAAACGGCGACGCGCTGTATCAGATTCCTGAAAGAAACCGGCGCGGGGCGCGCGACATTTTACCCCCTCACCTCAATGAAGGGCAGAAACCTGAATGAGCCGAGATTACAGTCCGAGTCGGGCTACGAGGGTATGGCGTCGGAGCTTGTGGAGTGCGCGGATGAATACGCGCAGATAATTTCCAACCTATTGGGAACAACCGCCATCGTTGACGACATCGACACAGCCACGGTTATCGGCAGAAAATACGCCTACCGCTTCAGAATCGTCACATTGGACGGACAGGTTGTAAACGCCGGAGGTTCGTTTACAGGCGGCTCCAAAATCAACAAGTCGGGCGGAATAATCTCGCGTAAACAGGAGCTTGACGCGTTGTATTCGGAGATTTCCAAGCTCCGCGAGGAAGCAAAAAAACAATCCGAGGAGTACGAGCGTTACAAGGCTGAATCCGCGAAATTCACGATTGAAATAGAGGGTATGGGCGACCGAATCCGCGAATTGGAGCAGGAGGACATCAAATCCGCCGCCGAGATTTCGCGTTTGAATAGCCTTATCGAACAGCTTGAAACACAGGACGATTCCGCGCGGCAGACAGTCTCACGTTTCGATGAGCAGATAAAACAGCAAGGCGAGATAATCCTCGGTGCGGAAAAGGCAGCAAACGCGCTTTCCAAGCGAATCGAGGAGCTTGAGGAGATTCACCGCGAGCAAACCGGTGAGCGCACCGAAACCGAAAACAAACTCCGTGGAATCTCCGAGCAAATCAAGAGTTCCAATGAAGAACGTATGAATATAATCCGCGACATTGACATTTTGAAAGAGCAGATAAAGAACATCGAGGGCAACCGCAAAATGCTGTTGGAAAACAGCGGCGGATTCAAGCAGGCAATGACGGAGCTTGACGATTC
>CAYZQU010000323.1:0-2357 GCA_964480645.1 uncultured Ruminococcus sp.
TTTTCGAGTGCTTTTTCAAGCATTATTTTTTCGATAACCGATTCTCGGAAATCTGTGGATTGGTCTGCGAAGTCGAATCCGAGTGCAGACAGCCTGTCGAGCGAATCCTCGCGAGCCGGAATCTCTCGTGTCGTGCCGTTCCTCTTGTTTATGATGTAACGCGTTTGTTTCAAGTCCTCCTCAACATACCTGATCTGCCGATCCGACTTCTTAAGGATTTCGAAAATCTCATCCGAGACTTCAACGGCTATGCCGTTCTTCATAATGTATTTTTTGGACATTTTTAGTCCCTCCTAAATTCAGATTTTTGTTTTTTATATCTGAATTTGGAGGAGACCTACACCGAGGTTTTATTCGTTTTTGGACAAAAAAATATCCGAGGCTTTTCGCCTCGGATTTAAAACCATCAAAAAATGCTATTCGGAATTTTTTATCGCCGCCAAACAGCCATTTGATTCCACAGGCTATTTGGACTATGATAATCAACTCCTATTTTCTGAAAATTGCTGCATTTTGATTTTTAATTGAGGATTAATCGGCTCCATTAGTCACTGTCACAAGGTCGTTGTCTTCAGCCTCGTTAACAGAAATCCAATTTCTGGGGTGAATGCCGTATAGTTTAATCAAATGCAAATCCGCAAAGTAATTAAACTTATAAAAATCATCGCTGTAATTCTTTGCCGTAAGCGACTGTTCAACGCCATCTATCATTATTGTGCGAACGTCATCGTTTAACACCGCTGTGACAAAATCATTTTTTATACGCTCACTGCTATATGAGTAGTTGTAATTGGGAAAAATTCTTGACCAGTGTGGAGTGAGCTTTTGAACAGCGGCAGACTCGCCGGCATCAAGTTCCTTTGCGGCGTCAATCAAAAATCCGTCCGCGAGCTTATCGGAAAGCTCGTTCCATGACATATCTGCAGGATGAGCATCGCCTAGGATTCCGCGCATATAATTATAAATCTGGCTGCACGCCGTGATAAACGTTACCGCGTTGCTTCTGCCATGATTACCGACCGTACCGTCATATCTTTTGTATTCCATTTCAAAGCTCAAATGCGACAAGTCGGGAATATGCGCGATTGCCATATGTCCTATCGTGGGCAGCTTTATTTTAAATTTCTCTTCCAATTTGGAAATCCACTGTTCAACCCAGAAATGATATTTTTCGGTCACGTCCTCGCCGGTGGTATTGTCGGCGACTCTCGTCAGTTTCACGGAATTTACCTTATTGTTAAATCCGGTAAAAAGCTGATGCGCGTAGGTATCGGCGAATGTATGCAGCAGCATTCCCATTTTCATTAAGGAATCGCTTTCGTTGATTCTGCCCGCGGAAATATCGTTTTGCAGTTCACGCAGCTCCGTTGAAATATAAGAGCCATCGTCAAGCGTCGCGGGAACAGTTCTTTTGTCGCCTGCCGCCACGCTTTGCGCGTCCTGAGGAATAAAATGAAACGGCGATACCGTGTATCTCTGAGAACGCGGCAAAATAAGCGTCGCCATATCAAACCAATCCGAGAATCCGGTGGTTACGGGATTAATCATTTTCATTGTTTCATTGAAAACAATGTCCAGATTCGGTGCTTTTATGTAGTCGGGAATATTTCCCGCGCGAAAATAAGCGTACCAATTATAATCATCAATAAACTGCGAAAAAGTCGCTATTCTCTGCGCTTTTTGCTCGTCATATCCCGCTGCCCTTGCGACTGTCTTTACGGCAAAATAGTGAAAACTGATGTCCATTATATCACCCCTTTTTCGCCCAACCAACGATGTTTACATACACATCGTTGTAATCATCGTCCGTTGAATCCTCAATGCAGAAGTCATACACATATCCAACCTTCCGCGCACGCTGATCGTTTATTGCGCCCGAGGTAACGCTCTGTTTCAAAGTGTTTGCCTCGTTTACGGTGATGGTGAGAATAGGTGTGCCGTTACAGTCGTGCGTTCGGTTGCTTTGGTTAATCAGCTGCAAGCCCGTGCTGTGATTGGTTTTGTTCCCGCTGAAGTATACCGTGTTTCCCACTTTAAGCGTAACAGTCACAGTATTGGCACACTGTGTTGAAACGCTCCACGCAAGGAAGTACCCCTTAGGGAACTGCTCAAGTTCAAAAGTTAATGATGCTGCCATAATGAATTCCTCTTTTCTTTGATTTTTATATAAAAGGCTGTCTTTGGAAAACAACCTCTCATATTTTAATTGTGATTTTGCACTAATATCAGAAATTATACTGTTTCCTCTCCGTGGTGGTGAATTAAGCAAGCCCGACCACAATTTTGAGAATTGCGGTTGCGTCCTTTGCGTTCACATGTTTATCGCCGTTGACATCTGC
Source organism: uncultured Ruminococcus sp. (assembly GCA_964480645.1). Taxonomy (GTDB): domain Bacteria; phylum Bacillota; class Clostridia; order Oscillospirales; family Ruminococcaceae; genus CAG-115. The sequence continues at coordinate 2,340 of CAYZQU010000323.1, forward strand.
CATTTCAAGCGATTTACC
>CAYZQU010000324.1:0-1770 GCA_964480645.1 uncultured Ruminococcus sp.
CAGTGCCATAGCGTAACGCGTCAAGCTGTCCATCATCAGCAATACGTCATTTCCTTGACGCATAAAATACTCGGCAATCGCGGTTGCGGTAAGCGGACACTTCGACCGCATCATCGCAGGCTGGTCAGAAGTCGCGACAACCAGAACCGAGCGCGCCATACCTTCTTCGCCCAAATCCCGCTCTATAAACTCGCGCACCTCGCGTCCACGTTCGCCTACAAGAGCGATTACATTAACGTCCGCCTTGACTTTTCTGGCAATCATACCCATCAGCGTAGATTTACCAACGCCCGAACCGGCGAAAATGCCCATTCTCTGCCCTTTGCCCATCGTAAGCATTCCGTCAATCGCCTTAACGCCCAATTGAATGGTTTCGTGTATCGGCGGACGTGTGAACGGATTCACGGGAATTCCCGTAATGGAAACCTCGTCCTCATAATCAACGGGCGAACCTCCATCCAGGGGATTGCCTGTCGCGTCGATAATCCGCCCGACAAGCCCCGCGCCTACCCGAACGTTCAGCTTGTCGCCGGTGTTGTCAACAATGCTTCCCGGACCGATTCCCTCAAGCTCGGTGTATGGCATCAACAGAATATTGCTCTTGTTGAAGCCCACAACCTCGGCATGAATGTAGCTTTGCATATCCTTCGAGAAAATCCGGCAAACGTCACCGATATTGCACGGCGGACCGCTCGCCTCGATAGTCATTCCGACGATCTTCTCGATTCTGCCCATATAGCGGAACAGGTCGCTTTCCTTTATATTGTCACGGAATCCGGCAAAATTCAACATATACGATTGCCCCTCCCGTTTGATAACTTAATCTTCTCCCGAATCCTCGGAAACTTCCTTCTTGGCGGTCTCCGCCGTGGAACGCTTTTTGCTCCGCGTTTTCTTCTCGGGCATCTTAAACTTCCCATCGCCCAACTCACGAATCATCTTAAGCTGTGTGTTGATTCCCGCGTCAATGATTTCCTCACCGTTGTCGACTATGACCGTACCCGGCGCAGCATCGGCGATAAGCTCCACCTCAACATGCGGAACACCTCCGCACAGCTCTCTGAGGTACTCATAATCCCCCGCCAGCTCTGTGGAAGCGCCGTTTTCATCCAGCGTAATGCGGATAAGCTGCGCGTTTCGGAACTCCTTCGCCGCCTTTTTAATGAGCTTTTTCGCGGCTGTGCCGTCCTTTACCGCCATCGAATCCAGCGTCACCTTGTTCGCGATTTCCATTGCGGTTTCGTAGATTTCTTTCTCGTATCCCGCAAAAAGCTCCGCTTTCTCGGAATTGATCCGCTCCGCGAACATTTTCGCCTCGTCCAGAACACTCTGACCTTGCGCCAGCAATGCCGACACTCCGTCCTTTTTGCCCTGCTCAAAACCCTCCGCGCGTGCTTTTATGAACACTCCCTCGCGGTTGGTTTCAGCATCCTTCACAATTTCCGCCGCCTGATTCTGCGCGTTCTGCACAAGATTTTCGGCTCGCCTTTTTGCCTCGAGAATAACCTCTTTGCCTTGCTCTATGTATTGCTCTTTCAGCGCGGCAAGCTGCTTTTCAAGCTCCTCCGCGCGGCGCTCACGGAGAATCAGTTCCGTTTCGCGCTGTGCTAAAAGCTCCTCCACCGAAAACCGCGGCTGAACCTCCTCAACAATCTCCTCCTCCGCAGATTCGGAAATCTCCTCGATTAGCTCCTCCGGCGGATTCTCGGGAACATTCGGGGGAATATCGGGTCTCGCGAAGCTAACGGTGTTTTGAATGTCAACCCCACC
>CAYZQU010000324.1:1780-2345 GCA_964480645.1 uncultured Ruminococcus sp.
TCCCAAAAAAATCCCTCCAAAACGGTAATTTTATGCGGATTTACGCGATAATCTCATCGCTGCCGCCGCGGGAAATAGTAATTGTTCCCTCTTGCTCAAGCCGTCTGATGATACCAACAATACGCTGCTGCGCTTCCTCAACATCACGCATACGCACATTGTGCAGATATTCGATATCCGCCTGAAGATTTTCTCTCGCACGGGAGGAAATATTCGCGAAAATGCACTCCGCAACCTCCTGCGTCGAACCCTTGATAGCAATGGCGAGATCCTTGGAATCCACCTGCTTGACAAACTCCTGAACCGCCACAGAATCGAGGTTGACGATATCCTCGAACACGAACATCTTCTGCTTGATGAGATCCGCGAGCTTCTGATCGCGCACGGACAACTCATCGAATATGTATTTCTCGGTCGCGCGGTCTACGTTGTTCATAATCTCCGCAACATAAGCAACACCGCCGACTTCCATGGAATCGGAACTTGCCAGTGTAGCGAACTTTTTCTCCAATGAACCCTCGATCGCCTTTACTACCTCCGGCGAGGCTCTGTCCATATTTGCGAT
>CAYZQU010000325.1:0-1665 GCA_964480645.1 uncultured Ruminococcus sp.
ATGAAGGGTCTTTCCAATGATTGGAAATCTCGGTATTTCAATAACCTTGGCAACGGAAAATATGAAATCTGTCAAGGAATAAAGGACGAGGTTATCTTTAAAACATTCAATCTGATGGATCCTATGCCGGATAAATATAAGTCAAAACCCTTTGACTTGATTTTCTGCCGCAATGTAATGATTTACTTCGACCAACCCACCAAAGAGGCGCTTGTGGAACGTTTCTATGATGTGATAAAGCCCGGCGGGTATTTCTACATCGGTCACGCAGAAAGCGTAAATCGTTCCGCGACAAGATTTGATTATATCAAACCCGCGATTTATCGCAGACAAGAAAAATAATTTTGTGTGGTGTTACCTAAAATATTAATTCTCCCTGCCAATGGCAGGGAGAAATCAAATATACAATCCGTATAAAAGTAAGGTGATTTTATGGATAGAATTAAGCTTTTGGTTGTTGATGATTCTATACTTTTCAGGGAGGTTCTGACACGATATATCCGTCAGGACGATATGATTGAAATTGTTGGTAAGGCGGGTGACGCTTACTCCGCGCGGGATATGATTCTCCAATATGAGCCGGACGTTATGACGCTTGACCTCGAAATGCCCCGAATGGATGGAGCGGCGTTTTTGAAACGTTTATTGCCGCAGTACTATATCCCGACCATTGTGGTTTCAAGCTCGGACGAGCGAAAATCCGCGTGTAAAGAGGCGGGAGCGGTGGAATTTCTAGCCAAGCCCGCCGCGCGTACCAATAAGGATATGGAAATATTCGCACAAGAGCTGTGTGGTGCGATTCGCCGCGCGTATAAATCTAATCACCCAAATGCCAAAATTGATATAAATCCGCCCAAACCCGTCCCGACAACAACTTCGAATGCAGTTTCCAATGCCGCAAAAACAGCGGCTATGGCGGAAAAAGCGGTCTCTCAAAGCACGCAGCATATCGCCGCGTCGGGAGTTGCCAAACCCGATGAACCTACCGCTCCCAGCGGGGCTGTTCCGACAAAGCGCGCAAAGCTCAAGAAATCCGAAGCAATTATAGCGCTTGGAGCGTCAACAGGCGGCACAGAAGCACTCGAACAAGTAATCCGGCTATTCCCGGAGGATACTCCGCCTGTAATTATCGTACAGCATATGCCGGCGGGATTTACAAAACTCTACTCCGAACGTCTTAACCGCTCCTGTAAAATGGAGGTCAAAGAAGCAGTTGACGGAGAAAGACTCCACAGAGGACTTATTGTTGTCGGCGCGGGCGAGCATCATCTGCGTCTTTGTAAGGACGCTAACGGGTGGTATGTCTCATCTAAGCCCGGAGAAAAGGTCTCGGGACATTGTCCGTCGGTAGATGTAATGTTTGATTCTGTCGCGGATGTTGCCGGACCTCTCGCAATTGGCGCAATCCTTACGGGTATGGGTCGCGACGGCGCGGATGGATTACTGAAAATGCGACAGCACGGGGCATTTACCATAGGTCAGGACAAAGAAACCTGTGTTGTTTACGGTATGCCGATGGAAGCTTACAAGTGCGGAGCAGTAGAGGTTCAAGCTCCATTGTACAAAATCGCCGAGATTATTCTTGGCAACTTATATTGAAGTGGGGGGGGGGGGGGGGGGGGGGGGGGCGGCCCCCCCCCGGGCCCCCGCCCAAAACAAAAACAA
>CAYZQU010000325.1:1675-2085 GCA_964480645.1 uncultured Ruminococcus sp.
GAGCAGTAGAGGTTCAAGCTCAATTGTCCAACCCCGCCGAGATTATTCTGGGCAACTTATTTTGAAGTGTGGGGGCGCTGCCCCCACACCCCCGCTTAATGGACCATCCCCTTAAGAATCCCAATTTTCATTATAAGTAACTGGAATTTTTACGTTTTCCCTGTACGATTATAAGTTATTTTTAACTTTTTATACAGACCTACTTCTTTCGCTTTAGCGGAGGAAGTATTTTTTGCTCCAAAATTTTCAACATTCAACAGGCAAAAGTTGAAAACTAAGTTGTCCACAGAAATTTAACGGGATATTCAACATTGTTTACAACTTATCCACAAAATTCAGGTTTGGTTAAATAATCACGTTTTTTAACATTTTTAACCGAGTTTTCAACCAAATTAACAGGTTTTCCACAC
>CAYZQU010000325.1:2095-2335 GCA_964480645.1 uncultured Ruminococcus sp.
TCATTGTTGAAAAGTAATTGTTTTTGCAGACAATTTGACATTTTTTTGGCTGAGTTGATATTTTTTTAACATAGTAACTCGATATGATTTGTCCAATTCACATAAAATCGTGAGTAATTTTTTTAACAAAGGGTATATTTTTAAGTTTGAAAATCCAATTTTAACAAATTTCAACCGGGTTTTCAACAATTTTGTGAAGAAATTCTTTGAAAATCTACGAAAGAGAGCGACTTATTCACA
>CAYZQU010000326.1:0-2334 GCA_964480645.1 uncultured Ruminococcus sp.
ATAGCCAAGCGTATGGTGGAACGAGGCGGGCGACGGGATATCTACCTTGGACCGCGCGAGTGTCAAGCATATATAAAACCCTGCATTTTTGGAGAAGACAAGGGGTTTTATGACAATTCAGGCGAAATTGCGTTTGGCATATACTATCACGGAATTACATACGCGGACGAAGCGGTATTGCCAGAAGATAAGGGAAAGATGACAGTGCGTCTGTGGAGTCCCGTGATGAAAGACGGCATTATCAAGTTTGTTCAACCTGAGGGCATTCCTGAGGAGATGAAACGTCACATCCGCGATATGGAAATAAAGCCGTTCGGAAAAGAACACAGCAATTTCAGCGGACTTGACGAAGACGAGCTTGTTCAATTCGAGGACGGTGATGACAATTGAGCTGGGAAAATGAGATTTATGCGGTTTATGATAAGGCTTTGCGACTTACCAAAGAGAGTGTGATGTTACTGCCGATTTCGCACTCTACGGCAAAAGCACAGATTGAAGTTCGTATTAACACAAGCGGAGAATTTTTGGGAGCCAATATAATTGAGAACGAATCGGACGCTGTGACTGTAATTCCTGTAACCGAGGATTCTGGGGCGCGTGCAAACGGAATTAGCCCGCACCCGTTCGCGGACAAGCTAATCTACATAGCGGGCGATTACTGCGAATACTGCAAAGCTAAAAAGGGTGATGATGACAAGTTTACCGCATATATTGAGCAACTGGCAAGTTGGAAAAATTCAGACTATTCTCACATTTCCGTAAACGCATTATATGCCTATCTCTCAAAAGGAACGCTTATTCATGACCTTATTTCAGCGAGAATCTTGGCTATCGACACAAACGGAAAACTCACTGATGACAAGATTCAAAAAATAACGCAAAGCGATTGTTTTATACGTTTCAAAGTCATTGGTGTAGAAGAAGAACGTACGTGGCTGGATAATTCTTTGTATGACAGCTTTATAGCCTTTAGTAAATCATGCCAGAACAAGAAATCAATGTGTTACGCAACGGGAGGACAGACGTTCTGCACCTATAAGCACCCCTCAAAAGTGCTAAACGCAGGCGATAAAGGAAAGCTATTCTCGGCAAATGACGAAACGGGATTTACTTTCCGAGGGCGTTTTCTCGACAAGGAGCAAGCTGTTTCAATTGGTTATGAGTTTTCACAGAAGATGCACAATGCTCTAAAATGGCTGATTGCTCGACAGGGGATCTCAATTGGAAACTTGACATTTGTTGTCTGGAACAGTGCTCTCAGCAAATTGCCAAAAATATTCAATGATTCTAAAATCATTATTGACGATAACGATGATTTAGATATGGATTTTGATCCGCTTCCCGAAACGTTTGAAACTTATAGGGGTGAACTTAAAACGGCGGTTTTCGGAAGCAGGTCGGAGCTTGATTTCAACGACAAAGTAATGATTTTAGCACTTGATGAGGCTACCACCGGACGAATTTCAGTTAATATGTATACCGAGCTTCAGGAGTCAGAATTCTACGAAAATGTCACCAACTGGCACATCAACACTGCGTGGAATAGATACAGTTTCACAAAAAAGGCAGACTATATTGGTTCGTTTGCGCTGCCAATGATTGCGGAATATACTTACGGTGTGGAGCGAAACGGCAAGATAGAATGCGATTCCAAAATCAAGAACGAAACCATCATTCGGCTTATACCATGTGTTACAGAGGGCAGAAATATTCCGCGCGATATAATACAACAGCTTGTAAACCGTGCATCGCGGCGAACGGCTTATGATAAAACGTGGAACACTCTGCTTGAAGTGACATGTGGTATGATACGAAAATCCATGAATGAAAAAGGAGAGGAAATTACCATGGCTTTAGATGAAAACTGCACCGACAGAAGCTACCTATTTGGAAGATTGCTGGCACTGGCAGAAGTCAGTGAGAGGGCGGCTTATCAAAAAGGTGAAGATCGCCCCACTAACGCAGAACGGTTTTTTGAGAAATTCTCAAGCAATCCTTTACAAACCTGGGGAATTATCAAAACACGACTTATTCCCTATCAAAACCGTTTGGACATCAGATTGAAGATTTATTATCAGAACATTTACGATGATATAATGCAGAAATTTGATGTTGGCTCGTTTGCCGATAATTCAAGATTATCACCGCTCTATTTGCTGGGTTACAGCCATCAGCGTTACGCGCTGTATCATTCCGATAAAAACAAAGATAATTCTAAGGAGGATTAATATTATGAATGATTTAAACAATAAGATTGATTTTGCGTTGGTCGTTTCCGTGGAGAATGCAAACCCGAACGGAGATCCGCTTAATGGCAACCGCCCGCGTGAAACC
>CAYZQU010000327.1:0-2332 GCA_964480645.1 uncultured Ruminococcus sp.
CGGGCGCATTCCGGATTTGCACGAGTCCCCAATAGGTGATTTTATTTTACAGCGTCTTTATTTTAATAGCAAATCGCGAACCGTCGGCATTGCCTTCGGCAATACCGACTAGCCGAGTGCCACGACACACCGCTTCGCGGTATGCCGCGACACTCGCTTTCGCGATTTGCACGAGTCACCAATAGGCGATTTTAGTTTATAGCGTCCTGATCTCACACCACATAGTCGTTTTCCGCTTCTATAAGCCACGGAATCCAAGCTTCAAACCAGATTAGAAACGTCGGTTTTGGGAAATCGTCCGGCTTGAAACCGCCGTCAGCCAAATAAAACTCAAACTTGTCCGTTACTCGCCTTGTGGATTTTTCGGGACTCAGCGATGCGTCACCGAGAACTTTTCCGACAACGGGGAAAAATCCCTCATAGAGATTACCGCCGTTTTTCTCATATTCCGCTTTGGTACAGTAAGAGGGAATTATTTCCAAAACGCACTTCATATTGTCGATTCCCAGCTCCGAAAACGCTTTCTTTATCTCCTCGGAGCACCCCTCCGTGAATTTGCGGAAATTCGTACAACCACCGCATTTACAGTCAATCTCGGTATCGTTTCGATAATATTCCCGTGTCGCCGCAACGTCAATCTCGGCGATATACTCCCCAAACGCGAATTTCATTTCTTTTCACCCAACTCGTATGCTCTCTTGGTGCATGCCTCGCACGCGTCGGACACTACATCAAGCAAATGACCGTCGTACAGCTTTTCAAGCCCCGCAAGCGTTGTTCCGCCCGGCGAGGATACCTGCTTTATCAGTTCGTCCACGCTCATTCCGCTTTCGGTCAGCATTTTCGCCGATCCGACAAGCGTCTGTGCGAAAAGCCGTAATGCCGCGCCCTCGTCTATTCCGACCTTCTGGGCATACTGAACAAATCCCTTCGCGTACAGATAAATAAACGCGGGAGAACTGCCGTTTATCGCGATGATCTCTTTCATCTTATCTGTCGGAACGACCTCTGTAATCCCGCACGAGCCGATAATCTTCCGCGCGAACGCGAATTCCGCGTCCGAAACCGTATCGTCACAGCTCATCGCGGACGCGCCGAACCCAAGCATCATCGGCGTATTCGGCATTACAAGAACCACTTTCGCGCCGGAGAACGTCCTCTCGCGAATATACTCCGCGGAGATTCCCGCGCAAATGGAAATAATCACCAATTTTTCATTTCCTGCGGATTTGATTTCCGCCAACACGGAATCAAGTTGTTGCGGCTTCACCGCCAGCAGAATATAATCGCACTTCTTAGCGAGTTCCGTAACGCTCGCCGCCGCTGTTGCGCCCGAAAAGCTCAATCCCTCAAGCTTTTCAGGATTGGAATCATACGCGAAAACCGCAGTGTTGCCGAGTTTTCCGTTGATTCCCTTGATAATCGCGCCGCCCATATTTCCGACGCCAATAAATCCGAGTTTTGTCATATTTTCGCCTTTCTTAACTCTCCGTAATATTCCTATTCTTGAAAATCCCCCTGTATGCCGCATAAATCGGGTACATCGTCAGCAACATCAGAATCACGTCAAACGGCATTTTTATGAAGTTTGTAGCCACACGCGCCCAAAATTTCACCCAGAACACCTCGGGAGCAATATACCCTGTAACTACCTGAAATGCGGTATTCATAAACAGGTTGCACACAACAATTACCGTGAACTTCGCGAGGATTATCCGCAACACCGACAGCCAATTCGCGCCGATTGACTTGAAAAACGCTTTGAACCCCGAAACCTCGGGCTTAACCGCCGCGAATCCGTACAAGAACAAGCCGTACAATAGTCCGCCCATCATCTCAACAAGAGTGAACAACGGATTGAACGCGCCCATCTGCTGCGCGATAAGCAGTCCCAGAATGTCGGTTATTCCGCCCGCAAGGCATGCAACAACCGGTCCGTACAACATTCCTATGGCAGCTAACGCCAGAAACGACACGCTTATCTTCGCAAACGGCAGATTAATTGTTGCGAATTTGAGTGCCAAATCCAACGCGATAAGCAATGCCGTAACCACCAAGCACCGAACGCTTTTCAGCTCCAGAGCCGATTTCTTGAAATTACCAAAAAAAGCCATAATTACTCCTCCCTTTCGCGGTACAAACGGAATAAATATGACTTTATTCGGTTTATTGTACAGCGAGATGCGAAAACCGAACCGCAAGCCGTGGCTTTTCGTCCGCGCGGCAACTCTCCGTCCGCGTGGCACTTAACGCTCGGTTTTCTACTCTGTTTATACTTCCTGTAATATTTCGACTACTTATGACAAAATCAGAAGTTGATTTCGTTGCAGAT
>CAYZQU010000328.1:0-2323 GCA_964480645.1 uncultured Ruminococcus sp.
CATTTAATTTTGGCGGTAGGTATGATACTGGCGGAGGGATTGCTAAAATTACATACAAAGGGTTAACGTATAACACACAACTTCTTGATGACCGTAAAGCATTCATCGACTTACCGATTATGCAGCCGCTTGAATCCTAACAAATCAATATAAAATCCGACCGCGTTTTACGGTCGGATTTTCTTACATTAGTTGTGCTACATATATCCACTTCTCAGCGCGGATATATGTAGCACAATTTTTCTTTTTCAGCCGAGCCAATTGCCCATTGCGCGTGATATATGTATCACATTTTCGGCAATTCTAAAATTTCTCAAGAAAATTTTGGGAAAAATGGGGTTGACAAATCGGGCTTATTATATGCGAATAACATTTTCCCTTTTTTCCAAGCATTTAATTATGGTCTTGGAAATACTATCCTTAATGTCTTTACTATCCAAATACTCATTTTTTACAATCAATAGTTCAACTTTAACTTTTTCCAATTCAAATAGAGCCTTTTTGAATTTGTCATTACTAATGCGTTTCTTATCTGCAAATTTTGAGTTTTCATCGTGGTCTGAGCCATGCAATTCTATTGCCAACAGCGGTGCACATTGAGTCTTTTCATTTATACATACCAAAAAATCTATATGTTGGTTCAACAGTGGATGCAAAAAAGCTTTTTTGTAATCCTCATTATCAAAATTGGGTTTATTTCCTTCAATCATTCCACATATGCTTTTTCTATATGGGTCGTTCTTAAATTTATCGAAGGCACTGCATTGAAGCTCCACAATATCCGCCAATCTTACTTGTGAAAACAATGATAGCCTTATACATTCTCCATCGGTATTTATAAGAGATTCCGACTTCATTTCATAAATTACACTTAAAAGCAGCTTGTACATTTTATATTCATTAGATGATTCGTCTTTCTTGAACGAGTGAAAAAAGTCAGACTTGCTGCAATACACCTTATCCATATAATAAGTGTGTTTTTTTACTATATTTCTTATATGATAAACCTTATCATCTTCATTTTGATTTTCAGAATCTTTTGTGTTTTCCAAATTTAATCTTTCACCATTCTGATTACAATCAACTTTTAATTCTTTTATCTTAGCCTGAAGACTAGATATATCCTGTTTGCATTTCGTATTTTCATAGTTTGCATTATTCAATTTCTTTTGATAATCTTTACATTTTTCTTTCAAGCTTGCCAATTCGTTATATACATTCATATCTAATTTTGACAAAAGATCTTCATACTTTTTCTTGTAATCTCTGATTTCTCGGTCTGCACTATTAAGTGTAGACAAGTATCAACCACGTTTCTCCTCTAACCGCGCATTATCTGATTGTAAAACTTTAATTTGTAAATCACTTGTTTCAAGTTCCTTCTTAAGCCGCGCAATTTCCTTACGTCCAAAAATGCTCATAATTTATCTTCTAAGTTGTCTGAAATTATAATAAGTTCTCTTTTTCAATTCTGAAAAAGAGAATGTGCTACATATATCTATATATCATATCATAAAAAAGCGCCAAATTCCAAAAAAATTTGAAAAAATTTCAAAAAGCCATTGACAATGGTGGAAAAGTATGGTATAATATATACGGGTAAAACAAAAACACCCGAACTAGCACGTATGTAATCACACACACGTGCTAGCGGTCAGACGAGGACGGCAATCCCCGAACGACTTTTTTGCGGATGCCTATTGTATGCTTATTATAGCATATTTTAGATACTTTGTCAAGAGAGCTTTTCGGATTTGTGTCATCGTCCGAGAAGCTCTTTGTCATTCATTTGAGCTTTGGGTATTTACCTTACAAATTGAATCCCTCTATCGCGAGAACAAGCCTTCTGCTGTAAGGACTTTCGCCACGACAACCATCGCCGAACCGATTCGTTATCGGCTTCCATTCTCGGCAAGGTCGAGCGAGTATCCCGACGGGATTCCGGGTAAACAGAGCAGTCACACCAGCCGCAAAATCGGTGTGGTAAGATGGAACTTACCGCAGTTTGCCAAAGGCACGGCACGGACGCCGTGCAGCAATGCAAACAGGCGGCAAGAAGGAACGGGTGGAGCAGTGTGCGATGCCGCTGTGGACGAACCATCAAAAACAAAAGTGTAGCGATTAGGAGAACCCAATCGTATAACTCACGGGGCGGCAACCGTCCTACTGGAAACCGTTCCGTGTTTTATATAAATTTATTTTCTGCTTTGCAGAGCTTATATTGCCAACAAATGGCTGTATAAGCTGTGTATCGCGGAACACGTCCGCTGTGATTTGGTGGATGCGGGTGGATTCGGACCACCGAAGCGAAAACGCAACAGAT
>CAYZQU010000329.1:0-2296 GCA_964480645.1 uncultured Ruminococcus sp.
CGTGCCGCTCGGCTAGTCGACATTGCCGCAGGCAATGTCGATGGTTCGCGATTTGCCATTTAGATAGGAGAAAAATATGGAATTGATTGATGTTCATAATCATTCGACTTTATCGTCAGACGGGTCTTCTACGCCCGAGGAGATGGCTCAGCGAGCCTGTGAAATAGGCGTAAAGCATTTCGCCCTGACAGACCATATCGAGTTGGACGAGTTCCACGATGGCGAGTGGGATTACTGGGCAGCTATCGAAAAGACGCGCCCGACATTTGAAAAGCTCCGTTCCGAATATGACGGAAGAATGAAAATCTATTACGGAGCGGAAATCGGTCAGGCAATGTATAATCTACATACTGCCGAAAAAATACTCGCTGAACATGATTATGACTTTGTTCTCGGCTCGGTTCATCGGACTGTGCATTATGAACACATGAGCCGAATCCCCGATGAGGAATTCGACCGCAAGCGCGTACTTATCGAGTATTGGGAGGATATGCTGAATCTTGTGGAATGGGGAAAATTCTGTTCTCTGGCGCATATCACATTCCTGTTGAGATTTGTCAATGTTGACACACCCACGGGATTGGTTGTCGAAAAGGATAAGCGTTCGCAAGCGGCATTTGAAGTCTACAAGCCAATTATTGATAAGATTTTGGAAGTTATTGTTAAAAAGGACATCGCCCTTGAAGTGAATTCTTCGGGTTATCGCCGCGGACTCGGCGGTCCTATGGCGTCCGCTCCGTTTATCAAGCGTTACAAGGAGCTTGGCGGAAAGATGATAACAGTCGGCTCGGACGCGCACCAAACCACCGATATAGCCAAGGATATTCCGCGCTGTTATGAGCTTCTGCGGGATTTGGGATTCAACGAGGTATGCGTGTTTGAGAAAAAAGAGCCTAGGTTCATTAAAATTTGATTGGAGGAATATATATGAATACAGAAAAGCTGTTGAATATCTTGCGTAGGAACGCGCGGCTTTCCAACGCGGATATAGCGACAATGCTCGGAACTTCCGAGGAGGAAGTTGCTCATGAAATTGCTCGTCTTGAGCAGTCGGGGATTATTATGGGCTATTCGGCGATAATCAACGAAGAAAAGGTTGACGAAAACGGCGTTACGGCTATCATCGAGCTGAAAATCACCCCGATTAAAGACAGAGGCTTCGATGACCTCGCCCACACGATTATGGAGTATGAGGAGGTTGACAGCGTATTTTTGCTGTCCGGAGCGAACGACCTTTCCGTGACGATTTCGGGTTCAAGCTTGCGGAATGTCGCTCTGTTCGTTTCCGAAAGGCTGGCGGTGCTGGACGGGGTTCTGTCCACCACAACGCACTTCATTCTGCGCAGATACAAAGAGAAGCACCACGTGTTCAACGAGGACAACTTCGATGAAAGGAGTATGGTTTCCCCGTGATGGACTATAATAAGCTGATTCCGCAAAAGATACAGAACATTCAGCCCTCGGGAATACGCAAATTTTTCGACATTGCCCAACAGGTTGATGGCGTGATTTCGCTTTCCATCGGAGAGCCTGACTTCAAGACTCCGTGGACGGCGAGAAAAGAAGCGATAAATATTCTCGAAAAGGGAAAAACCGCCTATACCGCTAACAGCGGACTTATTGAGCTTCGGCGGACGGTTTGCAAATACTTAAAGAATTTTATTCATACGGATTACAACCCCGACAACGAGGTCATAATCACAGTCGGCGGCTCTGAAGCCATTGATTTGGCGGTAAGGGCGATTATAGAGCCGGGAGATGAGGTTTTAGTGCCCGAACCGAGCTTTGTGTGCTATTCGCCGATTGTAACGATGATGGGCGGCACGGCTGTGCCGATTGTTACAAAAGCGGAGGATAAATTCCGACTGACGGCAAGCGCTCTTAAGGAAAAAATTACCGATAAGACCAAGATGCTTGTTCTTCCTTACCCGAACAATCCAACGGGCGCGGTAATGCGGCGCGCGGATTTGGAGGCAATCGCGGAGGTTCTTCGCGGAACAAATATCGTTGTCGCGAGCGATGAAATCTATGCGGAAATGACCTATAACGGCGAAAAGCACGTTTCCATCGCCGAGATGGACGGAATGCGCGAACGCACGCTTGTTATCAGCGGATTCTCTAAAGCATACGCAATGACGGGTTGGCGGCTTGGTTATGTTGCGGGACCTCAGCCGATAATCAAGCAAATGCTGAAGCTCCATCAATATTGCATTATGTCAAGCCCCACAGTAAGCCAATACGCGGCAATAGCGGCGATGGAAAAGTGCGGCGATCATGTAAAAAATATGGTCGATGA
>CAYZQU010000330.1:0-2295 GCA_964480645.1 uncultured Ruminococcus sp.
ACCACCCAAAGACGACGGAGTGTTGACGATAAGACGGCAGGTCTTCATTCTATGCGCAAACTTGAGGAGCTTCTCTCTCTCGGAGGGATTAATCCACAAAACCGCAGTATGTCCGAGACCGCCGTTGTTACGCAGCAACGAATCCGCGATGTCAAGCGCATTGTCGAATCCGTCGGATTTGTACATACCAAGGATTGTGGTAAGCTTCTCATGACCGAACGCCTCATCGGACTCAACACTGGTAGCCTCGCCGATAAGAACTTTAACATCATCGGGAACTTCAAATCCTGCCATCTTCGCGATGGTAACAGGACGCTGACCAACGATTTTCGCGTTCAGCGCACCGTTAATGAGCATTGTGTTTCTGATCATCTGCGCTTCTTTCTCATTGAGGAAATATGCGCCTCTCTTGATGAACTCTTTCTTTACCTCATTGTAGATGGTCTTATCCGCAATGACAGTCTGCTCCGTAGCGCAGATCATACCATTATCAAATGTCTTGGAGTGAAGAATCGAGTTTACTGCGTTTACAATATCCGCAGACGGGTCGATAATCGCGGAAGCATTACCGGCGCCTACACCGAGTGCCGGAGTACCCGAGGAGTACGCCGCTTTAACCATTCCGGGACCACCTGTCGCGAGAATGAGATCAACCTCACGCATAAGCTGGTTTGTAAGATCCAGCGAGGGTACGTCAATCCACGCGATAATTCCCTCGGGAGCGCCCGCCTTTACCGCAGCCTCATAAACAATCTTAGCAGCAGCAATGGTGCAGTTCTTTGCGCGGGGGTGAGGGCTGATAATGATACCGTTTCTGGTTTTCAAGCAGATAAGGGTCTTGAAAATTGCGGTAGATGTGGGGTTGGTCGTAGGAATAACCGCGCCAATAACGCCGATAGGCTCTGCAATCTTGGTGATTCCGTAGGACTCATCGGTTTCAATAACGCCGCAGGTTTTTACGTTCTTATAGGCGTTGTAGATATGCTCTGAGGCATAGTTGTTCTTTATAACCTTATCCTCAACAATACCCATTCCCGTTTCTTCAACAGCCATCTTCGCAAGCGGGATTCGCTGCTTGTTAGCGGCGGAAGCGGCAGCAAGGAAAATCTTGTCGACCTGTTCCTGTGTGAACTCGCCGAATTTTCTTTGTGCCTCTCTGACTCTGGCGAGCGCAGCCTCAAAAGATTCCACGCTGTCAACGATTTCGTAGTTCATAGTCATCTTCTCCTTAAATATATAATCATAGCTTACGGTACACCGTAAAATCCGTTCAACGACCCTAAAATAGCCGATATAACCGCCGCAAACCGCTTAATTATCGGATACCGCGAATATATGTCTGGTTTGTCAAGCCGATTGTCACAAATTTCCATGTGTGCCCTTTTAATTATGCGTTCGGAAAATGCCGATTTTTTCGACAAAAACCCCACATTTCCGTCCTTGTTAATATTTTAACACAATATATGCGATATGTGAAATGTAAATAAAGCATATCTCATATCATTATTTCATATACCGCATACATTAAAAAATCCGAATTATGGAAGTAACTCGCGTTTTGCATTACACACTTCCGTAATAAATCTTTTGTCCAGTTCGGAGAGCTTGTATTCCCGACGGTAAATCAATACGTCCTTGTAGTTAAATCCACGCAATTCGGTTGCCCTAGTTGTTAGTCCGAAACGTTCGATGATTTTTTTCGGCAAGGGTGAGGTAAACGCATACGAGTGAGGAATATTTTCCAGAAGCAGAAGTTCCGTTGTTAAATCATAAACGAAAATACGTTTGTCTGAGCTTCGCGCCGGTTCAAATTTTTTAGCGTCTGTGGGAGCGGGAAAAAACGAGTTTCCAAAAATGATTTCAACATAATCTCGCAAGTTTTCCTCGGAAATCTTTTCCAGCTTTCCGAGAGGGCTGTCTTTTCCGGTCATTAACAGCGGCGAAAATTCGGCTACTGTCTCGGAAATCAGCTTTTTTTCCTCAAACAATTCCTCAAAGTTCTTTTCCAGTTCTGTGTCATATTGAACAAATCCAATAGAACAGTCTCCGCGCGAAACTGCGGAAATCGCTTCCTGAGCATTTGTTTCCATAAATGAGATGTTTGTCGATTCGTCAAAAGAGAGCTTTTGGGAGAATCTCATTACCGCTTGTGAAAAATATCCTGCGAGCGGCACACATACCGAAAAAACCTGCTTATGGATTCTTTCGATTCGGTAGATTTTCTCGACTTCTTCAATTTGCTCGACAATTCGCCGCGCGCGCCGTAGAAATTCGTCTCCGTCGGGAGTAGTGGTG
>CAYZQU010000331.1:0-2294 GCA_964480645.1 uncultured Ruminococcus sp.
TAATCGAAATAGAAAAATATTATGATTGGGAATCAATTTTTAGAGGTTCCCTTATGTCAAAAACTTTAGAAATGACAATTTTCCCTGCCAAGGATTTTCAATGCAATTTAAAAAACATTGTCGGGCTTTTGGACAAGGCGGGATGGAGAATTACCGACTGCGACGGAAAAATTAACGTTTGGAATGAATCCGATTCGGAATGGGAAATTTACAATGGTACTGTGGATGATTTTTTCCTAAACACTACATATAATCTTTTTTACGCGTATAACGGAGAAGAAATTATTAGTGTCTGGATCGATGGCTGCGACAGATTTTGTATTTTTCTCGATGCGTATATTAAAAAGATAATATACGATGACAGGGAATACTTTGATTATAATTGGTATTATCTACACTTTATCCCGGCTTTCAACAAAGGAAATGTTGTTGTTGAGAGAGTGATTTTTGATGAATACTAATTTATCGACTGCGCTTAGTTGCGACGAATTTGGATGGCTCAAATATGCAATAATTTCTCTTTGATTTTTAAGTAAGATATTTGGAGGTATATTATGACAAGACAGGAATTTTTGGATTACGCTTCAGGACAGCCGCTTTTTGACGTATATCACAAGTTATATTCAGAGTCGAATCTAACTCATAAAGTAAGTCAACACTACAGAAACGGCAGTAACCCTCAAAAAATAATCGACTATTTTATGGGTATAGGAGATGTGGCATTTGAGCGAATCGAAGAGATATCAAAGGATATTCTGAGAATTTCGCTGTTATATTCCGCCGGCAGTAATTATTATTGGAATGATATAGACTGCGCCGTACAGTATGTAGGAACTACATCAAATTGCGCCGGTACGATAGAGGTTTTCTATATGTCTGAGCAAGGCAAATTCTACAATCAAGATCACAAAATGATTTCCGAAAATGAGGAGGATTTCTTCGATTATCTTGTTACGGTCGAGTATGACTTCCACCCCGAAATACCAAATCGAACATATCATATACTGCGCCACTTCGATTGGTCTGAGGACAGACATATCGACACATCGGAGTTTGAGCAAAAAATGAAGAAGCGCGGTGTAGAGTTTACAAAAGCGCAGCTTGACTTTCTTAGCGAGTTCAGCGATTTATATGTTTCATTGCCCGGCGTGAATTGGAATTTTTCATCGCTGAATGATATATTGGAGCACTATACTTCAATGCCGGTAAATCCGGGAAAGCAGAGCAAAGTGGTTACCGAACACGCCTTTGCATGCGGTTTTGATGACGGCGGAGCCTTATACTTGACAGCAGACGGTTTGATTGCAACAAGTCAAAATAACCCACTTGGCAGAACCACAATGGAATGCATAAATCATCTTTGCAATTATTCCCGTGAAAATGAACCTTGGCTTGAAGAATTATTAAAGCAAGATGAAACCTATGAGCTAAAGCTCAACAATATTAAAGTACAGGAGGATAAATATGAAAATCAAATTAAATCCCGATGAGGAAATTGTTAAAACAGTAAAAGAAGGGCTGAAAAAGACCGGCGGTTACTGCCCTTGCCGTATGGAAAAAACGGATGATACCAAGTGTATGTGCAAGGAGTTCAAAGAGCAGATTGCCGATCCGGACTTTGAAGGTTTTTGCCATTGTATGCTCTATTATAAGGAAAAATAATATTATGGGCATTTCTAAAAACCTTGTATTAAAGCTCACTTCATGAGCTTTGGCAAAACCGGTACAGCACGCCGTCTGCACAGTAGGTGATAACATCACAGAACTTTAACTTCAAATCGGTTATAATAAAGATACAATAAAACAAAGGAGGACACAAAAATGTCTGTTATTAAAATAAGTAAGGAAAATTTCGCAAGCGAGGTTTTAGCTTCCGATAAGCCCGTACTCCTCGATTTTTATGCCGATTGGTGCGGTCCTTGTCGTATGGTAAGCCCGATTGTATCGGAAATCGCGAATGAGCGAAGCGATGTCAAGGTCGGCAAAATTGATGTTGGCGAACAGCCGGAGCTTGCGGCACAGTTTGGGGTAATGAACATTCCAACGCTCATTGTAATCAAAAACGGAAAGATTGCGAATCAAGCCGTTGGATACAGACCGAAAGAGCAGATCGAAGCAATGCTGTAAGGAGAAAAAATTATGGGACTGTTTAACTTATCCCGCAATGTCGACATCAATGCCGGCGTTATGGAATGTAAAACAACTGTCGGTGCTGTATTGCTTGACGTGAGAACGGCAGAGGAATACCGTGACGGACATATTGACGGAAGCGTCAATTTACCTCTTGACAAAAT
>CAYZQU010000332.1:0-2289 GCA_964480645.1 uncultured Ruminococcus sp.
GCAGCGCGTAATATATTTCTTCATCGCAGCATTCCGAAACAGTCTTGTTATATTTCAATGATCGGACTGCGGCTCATTACGGCTATACCCTCGTCGAATTTGTCATAGCCGCATTTCATCGGCTGCCACGTCCAATAATAATGAGCGCCGAGTTCTTCAAGATGTTTTGCGGCATTGTAAACATGATTATCCTCACGGACGGTGAAATCTCCGCACGGAACATATCCGCATATCTCTCCAGTAACCGCCGCCTCCGAGGAGGTCTGGTTGACCTCCTGAAGCGCGATTATTTCCGGCTGTTCTTTAGCAATCGCATTAACGAAATCCATAAGCTTTTGTGAGTAGTTATCCTCAACAAGGCTATGTGTGTTTAATGTGAGAATTTTCATTTTATCACCTTAAAGAATGTCGTTGATATCGGATTTGAGAACGTCCGCTTTAGGTCCGTAGACCGCCTGTATGCCCTCGCCCTTGATCAGAAGATTAAGAGCGCCCTCTTTCTTCCAAGCGTCCACCGCCGCGACAAGCGCGGGGTCTTTTACGGTAACGCGCAGTCTTGTCATGCAAGCGTCAACCAGAACGATATTTTCGCGTCCGCCCAGCAGCGCGATAATGCGCTCCGGCTGACTGTCGCCGCCCGATTTTTTCGTGCCGGAGGACTTTTCTTCTTCGTTGTCCTCGTCGTCGCCCGTGGTGTAGTTGCCTAGACGACCGGGCGTTGCGAACTTGAACTTGCCGATCATAAAGTACGATACGAAATAAGTTTTTTCTCGGTTATGAAAAGGGAGAAGATGGGCGTCCGGCTGTTGTCGAAGAAGAAGCCGAAGTAGTAAGATTGATTTACCGCCTTTTCCTTGACGGCAAAACTCCAATCGGCATTTGCAAATACTTGGAAAATCAAGGCATTTTATCTCCAAGCGGAAAATCCAAATGGTCGAAAAACACCGTTATCAGTATCCTCACTAATGAAAAGTATAAAGGCGATGCGCTTCTGCAAAAGAAATTCACCGTTGATTTTCTTGAGAAAAAGATGAAGCCTAACGAAGGAGAAGTTCCGCAGTATTATGTTGAAGGCAGCCATTCCGCAATAATCGAGCCGGACGAATGGGAGTATGTGCAATTTGAATTTGCAAGACGAAGAGCGCTTGGCGGCACTTACAGCGGAAAAAGCAGCCTTTGTGCTAAGCTGGTCTGCGAGGACTGCGGCGGATTTTTCGGATCTAAGGTATGGCATTCCAACGACAAATACCGCAGGACGATTTGGCAATGCAACAACAAGTTCAAAGGCGAAGAAAGATGTCATACGCCCAGAATGGATACCGAAACCGTACAGAGGATGTTCCTCACAGCATACAATCGGCTGATGAAAAGCCGCACAGAGGTTATAAGTGACTGTGAAAGTATGAGAAAACTGCTTGTAAATTTCAACGAAATAGATACCGAGATTTCCCGCTGGACTGAGGAAACCGAAGTGGTTGCAGAATTGGTTAAGGCGGCAGTTAAGGAAAACTCATCGGCGGCTCACTCTCAAGAAGCCTACCTCAAGAAGTATGAAAGCCTGACGCATCGTTACGAATCTGCCGCTGCCGAGTTAGAGCGATTAAAGGCGAAAAAAGCAAGACTGCAGCAGCAAGACAAGGAAATGGCGCACTTTATACGCACTCTGAAGCGTCAACCGGAGCAGATAGATTCTTGGAATGACACCATTTGGATGTTGATGGTGGAAAAGGCTGTCGTTCATCGGGATAGCAGTATCACCTTCGTTTTCTACAACGGCAAAGAAATAAAGGTGGATAAATAAGATAAAAGTCGCAGAGTCCGAAAACAATTATTCGGGTTCTGCGACCTTATTTTTTGTGAAATGAGAGGGTATTATGCCGTTTTGTAAATACTGCGGGGATATGCAGGACCGTGACGCTGTCTTCTGTGAAAGCTGCGGAAAGCAAATACGAAGCCGCACTAAGCCACGGAGGGAACGGTCAAGAATAAACCCCGCGCGTGAAGTATTCATTCTGACCGAAGCAAATTACTATGAAAACAATCTGCGCTATCTGGGGAAACATATAACCCCGGAGATGGTCGCACAAATAAATTCCCTGCGTGTACAGATTGCAAGGTATACAAGTACGATGTGTGCAGTTAATCAATTTGCATGGCAGCACCCTAACCTGATGAGCAAGGACGAGTGGCGGCGAGTGGAAGCGTTCATTGCAAAAAAATATGGATTAAGCAATATCAGTGTTTTTCGGCAAACAGCTGTCTATGCGCCCCCAAAAAGGAATAATTAAA
>CAYZQU010000333.1:0-318 GCA_964480645.1 uncultured Ruminococcus sp.
CATAACCCGAAGGTCGTAGGTTCAAATCCTGCTCCCGCAACCAACGGCAAATTGCCGCTACTAATTCCCAATGAAACGCTCATTGGGAATTTTTTGTTTTCGCTGTACAGTTACTGTGAAAAAATTTTTTCAATGTTTTATAGCGTCAAACCTCAACAGACGGCTCAAACGCGGCAATCTCCGAAAAAAATTGTCGAAATAGCAAAACTCCATCAAACTATTCCATAATCAAGATATAATAAACTCTCCCGAGTGGAATCCACTCGGGAGATTTTAATTAAATGAGCAAACCCACAACAATCTTCAGAACTGCCGTAG
>CAYZQU010000333.1:328-2265 GCA_964480645.1 uncultured Ruminococcus sp.
CCTTGGAGTTTATATGACCATCGGTGTTAACGTCCGCACGGTCAGATTCCTCAGAAGTAAGTGTTATCAAGCCCACAACGTGCTTGAGAATCATCGTAGCGTCCTTGGCATTTGTTGTACCGCTTCCATCAACATCGCCAAGCGGGAATTGATCATTTCCCATATTACCTGTTCTCAACATCGTGGATTTCCAATCGGAATATTTTCCGTCCTTTACGGTGCGGACGCGGAAGTAAACCGCATTCGAGCTATAAGACATCGGTACGGATATCGAATTTTTATTTGAGAAAACCGTTTTTTCGGTTGGATTCTTGAAGTCAGCATCATACGAAGTCTGAACCTGATATTGATTTGCGCCGCTTACCGAATCCCATGTGAAAGTAACATTTACACCATCTGCGTTCAGTACGCCCTTTGCGTTTCTGGGGGACTTTGGAGTCTTTACGGGATTGTTTTTGTTGTATGAGGTCGTTGCCCAGTCTGATTTATTGCCGTGGCTGTCTACCGCGCGGATACGCGCGTAATAGGTGTCGTTATCACCCGGAACGTTATAACGAACCTCTCTCCTGCTAGTATCGAGCGTTTTTTCAGCACCGATATACGAGAAATCCTCGTAATACGAAACTTGGATCTCATACGATACCGCATCGCTTACCGCCTCCCACCAGAACACCACACTGCCGCCGTCATCTGCCAGTGCGTTGTCTAATTCCGGCGCGTGAAGTTTACTGCTTCGGTCGGTATCGGATACCTTGTAATCGCTTTTAGAAATCGCGGGAAGCCACTTCTCCACATAATTGGTTAAATCATGAGATTCACGATTTGAGTTGCTTTCATTGTCAAACTTTGCCGCAGAGTTCGTTCCGAAGCCAATGTATTTTTCCATATACTCGGAATATCCATTATCCAGATCGTTCCAAGTTACATCAACATAATAATAGTTACCGTCACTTAACTTTACAGCATTCCAACCGTGTTTCTCATTGTAAGCTCTCAACGAGTCAATGCCGAGCGCGTGCGCCATAGCACTGAATGTCAAAGCATATCCCGAACAGACGGTTTCATCGGTCATAAGAACAGAATAAAGTGACTGATTTTTTCCGCCAGCGTATGTATTATCACCATTGGACACGCGTTTGTCATATTTAGTGGATTCGCAAATTTTGCGATTTATCGCGATAACCTTCCGCCATACTGTCGGCTCGTCAGCGCATTCGGCAATCCAGCTATCCAACTTGTCAAACATCTCGTTGGTGATTTGGGCGCGTTTTTTGCCGTCTGTCGCGAAATCCTGGAAAACAATACGTAATCTGTCGTTCGGATAAAATTTTATATCGGTTGTAATAAAATAATACTGCGGATTATTACGCTTGAACCACTTTTCAACTTCAATCGCTTCATCGTCGCTTAGACCAAGGTCGCCGTATGAAATGTAGTTTGTGCAAAATTCACCATTAAAATATCTCGCGTTGTCTATACCGGTAAGATATCTCAGACATTCCTCATCAAGGCGTTCATAGAAGGTTCTTTCGGCATCCGAGAGCTTTGCCTTTGCAGTGGGAGTCGTATACTTTTTCCAGTCGCGAACGTCCACCCGCTCAGAACTGCTTGATGTCAATGCTGAGTGTACACTGTACTCCTCCGCAGACGCCGTAATTCCATACCCTCCCAGCATGGAAAACGCCGTCACTGTTGCTACTATTTTTTTTGTAAATTTCATCGAAATTTACCTCCTCAATATAGTCCAAAAAACGATTCTATCCCTTTTATTCATTCCACACCAATCCGGTAATATATCTCTGTAATCTCCAGTTTTTGTGGATTTAAATCCAACATTTTCTCTGTTAAAGATATTACATTGTCTTTATTATACCATAAATTAGCAGAATTTATGGTATAATTGTCCATTAACGCGCGGAGCGAACGAAGTGAGCGTA
>CAYZQU010000334.1:0-2004 GCA_964480645.1 uncultured Ruminococcus sp.
ATAGCTGTCCGAATCAATATCAATATAACCGAGACGTGACGTATTTCCGAGAACCGCGTTAAGCGACCTTCCCCACGTTTCCACGTCGTCTTCTTCGTCGAGTTTTTCACCGTTTTTAAGTGGAACAAACCCTAGATGAACGTGGTCAAACTTCCCCAAAGTCTCTGAAATTAAACCATAGGTCTTCATCTCCCGAAGCGACCATATAAAATCCTCAAGTCCGCACTTCCAGTCCACCTCAAACACATAACCGTGACTGTCAAGCTCGTCCACCATCGCGAGGAACAATAATTCATCCGGTTCAAACTCGTCCATACAATCATCGTCCGAGAGGTCGATTCCACGATTGTCAAACCGCTCTGCGTTCCGTTTCAGATATTCTTTCGGATTTCCAATTGCGGATTCCATAGCCGAAGTAACCTCCGCGTCATTCCCGGAAATCAACGCGGTGATTTCGGCGAGATACTCATAATCTTCACGTTCATAGTTTTTAAGGAACTTGAAACTCATTTGTTTTCCCCCTCACAAAACGTCAAAAACCTGTGCCCGTTATCCTCAGCTATTTTGCTGATTTTCGCCGGAATATCGGGAGTTACGATAATCAGCGGATTGAAATTAAAGTCAATATCGCTGTCAACATAAACCACAACCGCCTGCCCGTCAAAAACCTTATTAAGCTGGACGCACCAGTAATCAACACACCACGGGTCATCGACCTCGGTGATCTCCACGTCAATCTTCCCGAACAGAACCTCCATACCGTACAGCTCGCCAATATCTTCATCAATCCGCGAGGGTACAAATTCCGAAATTAAATCCGAAACCTTTAATCGCCGCAATTCCGCGATAAAATCCCCTATCTCGCAGTCGGAATCCACCTCAAACAGGTATCTGCTTTCCCTCAGCTCGTCAATCATTGCCGCCCAAAGAATCTCGTCCATGCTTTTTGAGTAGTCGAACGGCTCTTTTTTGGTGAACTTATAATCGTCGATCTCCATACCGTGCCGTCTGAAATGCTCGGTATTCTGCTTGAAGTACTTTTTGGGAGATTGAATCGCGCCCGTGAGATTTTTAATCACCTGTTGGTCGTTATCCGAAATCAGCGCCGCAATTTCGGTGATAAACGTGAAATCCGTCTTAACGGGCGCGGCAAGCCACTCTCTGCACTTTCGGAGCTGTTCGGTGGAATCCTCATAATCAATAATGGATTCAAGCTTTTCAGCCGCGCTCTCAAGGCTCGACTTCCAACCGCACTTAACCTGATACAGCGCGGTTTTGTAAGTCATAATCTTCCGCTTTTCAAGGCATTGCTCGGCGCGTTCGGCGGAATCCTTGAAATCGCCGAGTTGACGGAACTTTTCCTCGACAGCCTTAAAATTGGCAATGGATTTCGCCGTCTCCTGTTCCGCAACCGCCTGATTATAGAGATTTTCCAAATCCGTATTTTCCATTTCTGCCTTTCTTGCGACTTACGTATTCATCATTTGCTTTCCTTGGTGAAGTTAAGTAATCCTCCCGCAAGAATCATTCCCTTGCCGCGCTCGGAAAGCTCACACTTAACCTCAAACGAGAATCCCTTGGTTTTGTCCTCGACCACGATTTTGCCATTTGTTTCAATGATATTGCGGATATTCGCGATTACGAGATTATCGCCCTGTTCCACCTTATCGTAATCGGATTCGTTCGCGAACTCCAGTGGCAGGATTCCGTTGTTGATGAGGTTCTGACGGTGAATACGCGCGAAGCTCTTGCAGATAATCGCCTTAACTCCCAGATACAGCGGAGCAAGCGCCGCGTGTTCACGTGATGAACCTTGACCGTAATTCACACCGCCAACAATAATGGAAGTACCCGCCTCTTTCGCGCGCTTGGGGAATGTTTCGTCGCACACCGCGAAGCAATACTCCGAAATCGCGGGAATATTCGAGCGCAGCGGCAGAATCTTCGCGCCCGCGGGCATAATGTGGTCGGTGGTGATGTTGTCGCCGACTTTGAGAGTAACTC
>CAYZQU010000334.1:2014-2258 GCA_964480645.1 uncultured Ruminococcus sp.
AATCGGGAACGGCTTGATGTTCGGACCGCGCAGAATCTCCACATTCGGAGCGTCCTCAACAGACGCGGGCGGAGTAATCATATTATCGTTAATAAGGAACTTTTCGGGCATTACATACGGCGGCATTTCGCCCACAGTGCGCGGGTCGGTAAACACGCCCGTAATCGCGGAAATCGCCGCTGTTTCGGGAGATACAAGGTAAATCTGACCGTCCTTTGTGCCGCTTCTGCCCTCAAAGTTGCGG
>CAYZQU010000335.1:0-2249 GCA_964480645.1 uncultured Ruminococcus sp.
GAATTTTCCTCCTCAATATATGCGCCGAAGCACATAATCATGCGGGGTTGCGCGTCGTCCGAGTCCAGCACAACCGAGGTCAGAACAAAGTCCGACAGCACCGGAGTTTCTCCCGTGGCGATTACGCCTTGAAATTCAAATTTTTTCGTTTCGCCTTTTGCGATGGATTGGTCAGACGCATTGTTTTCAATACGGAATTCGTTCTCGGAGCGCAGATTATTCGCGTTCTGAACACTCGAAATTCCGAAATTCCCTTTGAACGAGAGCTGCCAGCCGCTTATCGGCTCATCGGATTTGTTCGTAATCGAAATCTCCGCTGTAAAGCTGTTGCTCTGCCGATTGGTTATTTCGTAGCTTATATCTGCCTTGTCCGTGCAATCCACGGTTACATACGCTTCCGCGGGTGTTTCGCTCACTGCCGCGAATCCCTCCGCGCCAATACCAAACAGCAATACTATGCTTAATATCAGGGAGATTATCTTTTTCATAACGGGTGTCCTTTCTTATTGTGGAGGATATTCATTTATCGTTTTAGTCCTCAATCTCATCAAACGTGTACCAAATTTGTCCGGTAATGCTTTCGCCGGGTCTGAGGGTTCTAAGATTAAATATGTTTGTATCAGTATCCATATCAACTGGCAAATAAATCGTGCTCTTAGTTTTCAGTTTGTTGTCGTCTTCCCACTCGATTTTTTCAATCAGTCCACTGGGATACTTCATGACGATTCGGCTCGCATCATCGAATTTGCCATAGCTGTCCATGTTTACCTTTGCGTTATATACAGTTTCGCTTGAAACATTTGTAAGGTTAAATTTCGTAGAGTTTCCGGTTACATTAAGTTCCAACTTCAGCGCGTCTCCACCCACAACATTTATGGGAGTACTGTTTGAAAAATTAGCCTCAACGGGAATTCCAAAAGGAGATAGCACACCCTCAAAATTAACATTTATATTGTAACTGCCTTTGGAATCGCCTTTAACAATCCAGGAAACTGTTTGAGTTGTTCCGCCCTCAATAGTATTCATACTTTGAATTACAGGATTTGATTTTCCCGTATTTGCAAGTGAAAGTCCGTTCGGAAGATTCAAAGTGGCTTTAGGACTGATAATATCAAATCCCTTTTCAGAGTTATTGGTAAAGCTGATACTTACCTCGTAGAAATCTTTAAGCCAGGAATATTCGGTTACAGAAAGGCTTACCATAGTTCCGTTAATCAGCTTAATAATATGTTCGCGATTTCGATTATCAGACTGATTACCGCTATTACCCATACCGCCGCCCAAAGTCGAAAATGTTGATGTTGTTTGAGTATCATTTTTGGCTGAGGTTTTAACAGCCACAAGTTTTGCATAAACCGGTTCGGTAAAATTATCGTTGTTCTCAATCAGAATTATTTCACCTTTCTGATTTACATAAACATTGAATTTACCGAGATCTTCATCAGTGCCGCTGCCACCGATATTATTCTGAATTTTCATTTCAACCTTGCTGACGTATTGATTTTCGGGAGCGGTCACATCAATGCCAAGATTAACAGCCTCATCAAGGCTAAGCTCCCGATATTTGAAATCAGCGGTAACCAAGTCGCTCTTTGTCAGAGATATTTTTTGTCTGTTATCACCCGTGCTGATTCCATTAAGCTCAATGGATTTCTTATAAGGCAAATACCCGTTTGCAAAGAAGTAGAAATCGTATGTTCCCGCTTTTGTTATCAGTGGAATTACCCCGTTACTGTCGGCATAATACATCGTTTCTGTCGAATCCGGAAGCTCGCAGTATGCGGCAGCATTTGAAATCGCTTTGCCATTTTCGTCCAAAGCTTGAATTTCCGCAATGCAGTAGCTCTTGTCGTAAACCGTTACCACAAGCGTATCTGTATTAACATTCCCATCGCCATCGGTCACGGTAAGGGTAACGGTATAAGTTCCGGGTTCGGAATAAATATGCGATGTAATTTTTCCGTTGTCCGTGCTGCCGTCGCCGAAATCCCATACATAGTCCTTGATTTCCAAATTATCCAACGAACCCGAACCATCAAACTCAACCGTGTAACCCTCGATAGTTACAGAGTCATGACCCGCTTCAGCCGTAGGGGATACCGTATCATTGCCCGTAGTGACAGTTATAATATTGCTCTTGACGGAATACAGATTCTCATCGTGCGCGACTATGTAATACGAATATTCCGAGTGAGGATACAAATCGATGTCGGTATAACTAAGCTCGTTCAGACCCGTCATAGCGACAT
>CAYZQU010000336.1:0-1543 GCA_964480645.1 uncultured Ruminococcus sp.
TTGGTATGAGCTGTCAATCATACGCAGGATTTCCTCATCCGGAACGCCCCCACTGAGATTTACCGTATTGAAGTACGGTTGCTGAACAGGCGGGCAATGATACCCTCTTTTTACATCGTTAGGGTACATTTTGCGGTAAAAATCTCCCGTTAAGACATCGCCGTTAAAGGTCATCATTGGTTCTCCGTTCAGATGAAAAAGCTGTGCGAAAATCCGTTTTTTGACTTTTACGCAAATCGTTCCATCTCCGAAAGGATAATCCTGATATGCGCCCTTTTTCTCAAGACAGTAATCCAATATTTCTTTGTGCGTCATCAAACAAGCCCTGTTCTCTCGTCAATGCCCATCATAATGTTAAGGCATTGAACCGCCGCGCCGCTTGCGCCCTTACCTAGATTATCCAGCCGAGAGCAGATTATAAGCCGCTCGTCACTTCCGTTTACGAAAATCTCCATCATATTCGTGCCGCTTAAATTATTCGCGCCGATAAAGCCGTCTGCCGGTTCTCCCTCGGGCATTACTTTTACAAAGAACGAATCCGCATAGTACTCAGCAAGAGCCTTGCGTATATCATTCGCAGTGTACTTCTTTGCGATAAGCCGTGTGTGAATCGGCAATGAAACCACCATTCCGCTGAAATAATCGCACACAATCGGATTGAATGTCGGAGCGTATTCAAGACCGCATATTTTCTGCATTTCGGGGAGGTGCTTATGCTGCTGAGTGAGCGCATACTGTCGTGGACTGTCATATTCATCGGGACGGTTTTCGCTCTCATAGACCGCAATCGCTTTTTTTCCCGCGCCGCTGTAACCCGAAACCGCGTGAACAGACACGGGATAATCCGCAGGCATAATTCCGAGTTTTACAAGCGGGTAGACCATAGACGCGAAGCCACTCGCGTAGCACCCCGGAACGGCTACACGATTGGATTTCGCGATCTTCTTGCGAAATTCCACGCCAAGCTCCGGAAATCCATACGCCCAGTCGGGATTGGTTCTGTGCGCGGTAGACGCGTCGATAATGCGAACTCGGTTATCAGCCATTGCCACTGCCTCTTTTGCCGCCGCATCGGGCAAACAAAGAAACGTAAAATCCGATGAGTTAATCATTTTTTTGCGCTCGTCGTTATCCTTGCGCTTGTCCTCATCAATCCGCAGCAACTCAATATCGTTTCTGTTCTTGAACCGTTCGAGAATCTTAAGCCCTGTTGTGCCCTCTTGTCCGTCAATGTAGACCTTAACCATTGTAAAGCTCCTCCAGTTTCTTTTGCGTAAGTTTAATCTGCTCTCTTACGTTTTCGGGCGCGGGTCCGCCGTAGGATTTGCGCTCCTTAACGCAAGTGTCCAGACTGATTGCCGCGTAAACGTCATTGTCGAACAGTTCACTTTGCTGTTTGTAGTCCTCAATCGGGAGTTCCTCCAGAGTTGTGCCCTTGGAAATGCACATTGCCACAAGTCCTCCCGTGATTTTATAAGCGGTGCGGAAAGGCATTCCTTTTTTTACCAGATAATCTGCGCAGTCGGTAGCGTTGATAAAGCCC
>CAYZQU010000336.1:1553-2220 GCA_964480645.1 uncultured Ruminococcus sp.
AGAACCGTCATGGTATCCAGCATCGGAATAAACGTCACAAGGCAGAGCTTGAGATTATCCACCGCGTCGAAAATCGCTTCCTTGTCCTCTTGCATATCCTTGTTGTACGCAAGCGGTAAACCTTTCATCATAGTCAGAAGCGTCATATTGTCGCCGATTACTCGCGCGGTTTTTCCGCGTATAAGCTCGGTGACGTCGGGGTTCTTCTTTTGCGGCATAATAGATGAACCGGTGGAGAACGCGTCGTCAAGCTCAATAAACTTG
The DNA here is from genome assembly GCA_964480645.1 of uncultured Ruminococcus sp. Classification (GTDB taxonomy): domain Bacteria; phylum Bacillota; class Clostridia; order Oscillospirales; family Ruminococcaceae; genus CAG-115. Next base: position 1,818 of record CAYZQU010000336.1, read on the forward strand.
AATTCCCAACTGCTCCACATAATTATTTCCTCGGAAAATCGCGAAAGGTGCATTATACAGATGGAAAGCGCACTTGCAAGCTCTATGCAGAAATCGCGGTCGGAAACGCCGTCAAGAGAGTTTGCCATTGGCTCGGACATTCCCAACAGGGAAGTGGTGCGGAAGCGATCGATATTGTAGGTAGTTCCCGCAAGCGCACAGCTTCCGAGAGGATTCACGTTCATACGCTTTTCGGTATCGTTCAGTCTGTCGATATCACGCAGCAGCATTTGCGCGTAAGCCATCAAATGATGACCGAGCGTAATTGGCTGCGCTCTTTGCAAGTGGGTATACCCCGGCATAATGGTATCCGCGTGCTGTTCGGCGATTTTGCAGAGCGTTTCGATAAGCTGTTTTATCAGCG
>CAYZQU010000337.1:0-2218 GCA_964480645.1 uncultured Ruminococcus sp.
AGTAGTGAGTCTTCCGCCGCCTGTGGATCTCCAGATTCTCCGCGTCTTGCTATGGAATCGGTATGAATTATTCCACCTTTATGAACGGATTGAAGAAAGCGAACATCACACTTAACAGAAAAATGCTTTCCGAAATCGCAATCAATGACGCGACGGGCTTCACCGCTCTCACCGAAAAGGCTAAAGCGGCTCTGTAATTGACTTTTTCTCACGCCTTGTGCAACGGGGCGTGAGATTTTGCAATTTAATGAAATTATAAAAATATACCAACGATGTATACAAATCCAAAATGGAAGTATAAAAACCTACCGGTGATGTATACAAATCCAAAATGCGAGTGACTCTCTACGCCGCATAGCGGTGTAGAGAGTCACTCAGGCAAGAGCGCGCGTCAGCGCGCTCGGTTTTGGATTTGTTTTTAAGATATTGGATTTGTTTTTAAGATATTGGATTTGTTTTTTAGATAAGGAAAATAAGGAAAATGGAGAAAATATCGTCAAGAAAAAACGGAGATGTCCGTATGATGAGGGAGCTGCTGAATAGCGCGGAATACCGCCACCAAACAGATATGTTTGCGGTTGAGGGTGATCACCTATGTGGAGAACTCGCGGAACGCCATGTTCAGATAGAGTATTTTCTGTATACCGAAAAGGCGGCGCAAAAGTACCCCGAAACCGTCCGAAAGGCATTGGCAAAGTCGCTTGAAGCGTCAATAATAACCGAGGAGCTGTCCGATTATATTTCGGATACCAAAACCCCGCAGGGACTGTTCGCGGCGGCGGAACGCTACGGTGATTCAATACCAAAGGACGCGCGGCGGATCGTGGTTCTGGACGGAGTGCAGGATCCGGGCAATGTCGGTACGATAATCCGCTCCGCCGAGGCATTCGGAATTGACGGAGTGCTGTATTCGCCGAGCTGCGCGGATGTATACACGCCGAAAACGCTCCGTGCCTCAATGGGTAGCGTATTCAGATTACCCACGCAATTTTATTCGGGCGCGGATAATCTTCGGGGGTGGCTTAGGGGATTTACGGTTTACGGCGCAATGCTTGATGAAACGGCAAAACGCCTCGGAGAAATCGAATTCCCCGAAAGAACCGCCGTTATAATCGGCAGCGAGGGCGCGGGAATCTCACCCGAAATAGCCGCTGTCTGCAATGAAAAAATCTATATTCCCATTAAAGGCGCGGAATCGCTGAATGCCGCGATGGCAGCGTCAATTATTATGTGGGAGATGGGAAAGGCTTGATGAATTTACTTTCGGAGATGTCCGAACGGGAATGCATAGAAATACAGAATAGACTTTCAAGTGAGATTGTTCAGCGTTGCCCGCTTGCTTTTGAAGAAATTCAAACGGTTGCGGGCGTTGATTTGGCGTATTGGAACAACGGAGCGGAATACGCTGTATGCTGTATTGTGGTTATTGATGTCAATAGCAGAACCGTTACTGAAAAACAGTGGTTTGCGGGTGAGGTAAAATTCCCGTATATTCCGGGATGTCTGGCATTCAGGGAATTGCCATTGGTGATAAAAGCCGCCGAAAAGCTGAATCAAAAGCCCGATGTTTATATATTTGACGGCAACGGAATTCTGCACCCACGGTATATGGGTCTGGCGTCCCACGCGTCATTTTATCTTGACGCGCCGACAGTGGGAATCGCAAAGCATTATTTCAGGATAGACGGTGCGTCTTTCACAATGCCGGATAATGAAAAAGGTAGTATTTCAAATATTACAAAAAATGGAGAAATTCTCGGCAGAGCCGTCAGAACGCAAAAAGAAGTTAAACCGGTCTATATTTCGGTTGGCAATCATATGGATATAGATACGGCTTCAAGTCTTGCCTTAACGCTTACCGATAAGGAAAGTCATATTCCGATACCGACAAGATATGCCGATTTAGAAACGCATAAAATGCGTAATGAGCTGAAGAATAACACAAAGTAGTAAGTATCACAAAACCCAAAGCCGCAGCTTTCGGCTTTGTGGTGCTTATAACGCAATACCGATAAAATAAAATTGGGGGAGAATAAATGTCAAACCTTGTAATACTGGAGTCGCCGTCCAAGGCGAAAACCGTAAAGAAATACCTCGGCGCGGGGTACGATGTTGTAGCGTCCACAGGACATATAATTGATTTGCCGAAATCCAAGCTGGGCGTAGATGTGGACAATAATTTCGAGCCGCAGTACGTCAATATGAAGGACAAGTCGGA